>NZ_JBOFOO010000160.1:0-4615 GCF_051659485.1 Craterilacuibacter sp.
TCGTCGAAGAATACCGGCACCGACAGCATGATGACGATCAAGGCCAGCGATGCGGCGCTTAATGGTGTGGCCACGCAGGGGACCGACGGCCAGTCGCAATTGAGCGAGGTGCAGGCAGCCAAGAATGCCGAATTCCTGCTGGACGGCATCAAGGTGACCAAGCAGAGCAATACGGTCAGCGATGCGATCGAAGGCGTGACGCTGACGCTGAAAAAGGCACACAGCAAAGAAGAAGTCGCCGCGCGTATGGATGTCAGCAAGGATACCTCCGGCATCAAGACTTCGCTCGAAGGGCTGGTCAAGGGTTACAACGATCTGATGAAGACGCTGAAGGATGTGTCGGGGGTGGATCTGGATGCGCCGGTGGAGCCCGGCATGCAGCGCCCGGCGGCTATCCTGAATGGTGCCAGTATTATCCGCACCATACAGAGCCAGATGCGTGCGGCTTTCAGCATGCCGTCGGACAATGGCGGGTCGTTCAAGCTGGCCTCCGAGTTCGGCCTGACATTCAATGCCGACGGCAGCATGAAGCTGGACGACAAGCTGCTGGACAAGGCGCTGGAGAAAAATGCCGACGAAATCAGCAAGTTCTTCGCCACCAGTGCGGTGACCTCGGACAGCGGAATTAGCTATGTCGGTGGCAGCAGCAAGACCGAGCCGGGCGAGTATGAGATCAAGATCACCCAGTTGCTGAATGGCACCCTCGCCGGCACTGGCAAGCCGGATGCAACGGCTCCCTTGGAAAAATTCAAGCTGTCGGTTGACGGCCTGGAGTTCCAGGTCGACCCTGCGGCTTTTGATGTCGCTGCCGGTGCGCCTACGCTGGCACAGCAGATGGAAAAAGCCATCAATGCCGCCGCCAAGGAGGCGGCTGCGGCGGCCGTACCGCCACGCACTGATGTGCCCAAGGTGTCGATCAGCGTCGATGAAGACGGCAAGCTGGTGATGAAGTCGGACAAGACCGGCAAGGACTCCTCGATCAAGATTACTACCGGTTACAATATGGACTTTGCCGGCTTTGCCGGTGCCGAGCCGATTCCCGGCGGCGACAGCGTGGCCGGTACCATAGGCGGCCATCCGGCCAGGGGGGACGGCAACAAGCTGGTGGGTGCTGTCGGCACACCGGTGGAAGGGCTGAGCATAGAAGTGAATGGTGGCGCTGGTGGTTCGCGCGGCACTATTTCGTTCAGCAAGGGCTTTGCCTTTGACCTGGACCAGAAGCTGGAAGGCCTGGTGAAAAAGGATGGCGCGATCGATGCCTTCAGCACCGGCCTGAGCGAATCGGCCAAGGGTATGGGTAAGCAGCAGGATGCGATGATACGGCGGCTGGAGGAAACCGAGAAACGCTACAAACAGCAGTTTTCGGCCATGGATGCCCTGCTGGCGCAGTACAACAATATGAGCAGTTTTTTGACGCAGCAGTTCAATGCGATGAATCAGAGTTAAGGAAGTCCAGTCATGAATATCCGCAGAATGCAGCAGGCGTATGGCAGCTCTGCCTTGGAAACCGAGGTGGAAGTGGCCAGCCCGCACAAGCTGGTGCTGATGCTGTTTGACGGCGCCCTGCAGGCGATCCGTCTGGCCCGGGTGCAGATGGAGCAGGGCAAAATCGCCGAGAAGGGCCAGCTGATCGGCAAGGCGGTGTCGATTATCGACGAGGGGCTGCGCAATTCGCTGGATGCGAAACAGGGTGGCGAGCTGGCCGTGAATCTGGCCAGCCTGTACGAGTATTGCACCGGCCGTTTGCTGCAGGCCAATCTGAATAATGATGCGGCGGCACTGGATGAAGTCAGCGCCCTGTTGGGCGAGGTGCGTTCGGCCTGGGTCGAAATCGGCCGCAAGCCGGCTGCGGCAACGGGAGAGATGGCACATGCCGGCGTCTGAGGCATTGGCCTTGTGGCAAGCTTTTGCCGTGCAGGCCGAAGCGGCACGGCAGGCAGCCGAGCGCGAGGACTGGACGCAGGCGCTAGCACTGGGCGCGCAGCTGGCGGCGGCGCAGCCACGCCTGCCGCGGGTGGAAACACTGGTGCTGGATGACAGCCAGCAAGCGACACTGCGCCTGACGCTAACCGCTATTCAGGCTAATATCGAACAGTCGCGCATACTGATGGCGGGTGAGCGCGCGACCCTTGCCGAAGAAATGCATCATCTGCGCACCAGCAGCCGGGTATTGGACGCCTACAGCAAAGGCGTTTAACGCCCGTGTTGCGTCTGTACTGGAGGCTGAAGTGGAAATAGGGCTGCTTATCGCATGTTTGTTTGCCATCGTCGCCGTCCTGGGCTGGCAGTTGTACCGTTTGCGTAGTGCAGTGCGGGTGGCGGATAGCCACCAGATCGAGCTGCAGGCGCAGATTACCCGTTTGCAAAAAGACCTGCATAGCCTGGGGATGCGCGAAGTGGTGGCGGATGCGCTGGTGACAGCGCCGCCCAGCCCGCCCGCCCCGCATCCGCAGCAGCGGCGCAGCGATGTGTTTGCGTCCGCGCCGGTGTCCGGGTCTTCTCCTTACAATCAGGCGATAGCGCTGGCGCGTCACGGCCTGTCGGCTGGCGAAGTGGCCGAGCGTTGCGGTATTTCGCGCAGCGAAGCCGAGCTGATCGTTTCCCTTTACCGCAATAGTTCCACCTCATGATTTCAAATATCGGCCAACAGGCCGGCGCCGGTCTGGCGCAGCTGGCCACGGTTGATAATGCGCGTTTTCTCAAGGATGCCGGCCGCGGCCTGATCGCGGTCGACAAGGCGCCGGCCAAGGCGCCGGCGCTGGTGCTGGGCGAGACGGTGCAGGCACGGGTGGTCGAGCGCCAAGCCGGCAATAAGCTGGTGGCGCTGATCAAGAACGGCCTGTTTACCCTCAGCCTGCCGCCCGGTGTCGCGGCCAAGGGCGAGTCGCTCACCCTCAAGGTGGCGGCGTTGCAGCCGGCGCTGACCTTTATGCTGGCGGCGGATGCCGCCGAGCCGGAGCAAAACAGCTCGGTCGCGGTCAAGCTCAGTAGTGCCACCCGTTATCTGTCCGATCTGCTGCGTGCCGCGCCGCAAGCTACCGGCAAGGCGGCAACGCTGCTCGACCCCGAGGCACCGCTGGCCGAGCGTGCCGCCAGCCTCAGCCAGGCAGTCAAGCAAAGCGGGGTGTTTTACGAGTCGCAGCAAAAAGCCTGGGTAGAAGGGCGCTTGCCGCTGGAGCGCCTGCAAAGCCAGCCGCAGGCGCAAGCCGGCGAACAGCTGAAGCAAGACCCGCAGGCGCGACAGCAGGTGATGGCCGAGCTGGGGCAGGTGCTGCAAAGGCAGCTGGATACGCTGGAAAGCCGTGTGCTCAATGTCAATGCCCAGGCGTGGCCGGGGCAGGCGGCGCAGTGGCAGATCGAGCGCGAAGCGGCGGGCGAGCGCGATGCCGATGGCGGCGGCGAGATCCCGGTATGGGCCACGCGGCTGAATCTGGAATTGCCGGCGCTGGGTGCGCTGGGGGCGCGTATCCGTCTGGTCGGGCATCAGGTGCAGCTGACGCTGGATGCCGGCGATGAAACCACCGCCGCGCTGCTGGCCACCCACCGCGCGCGGCTGGAAGACGGCATGGCCGCCGCCGGTCTTGCGCTGGTGGCTTTGAATATCAAGCAGGATGCGTGAGTTGTCCCCACATTGATGGGTTACGCTTTGCTGCACCTGGCATTGATGGGTTACGGCCTTCGGCCTGCACCCATCCTACGGGTATCGATGTCGTTTTGCCTCTCCCTGATCACGAATCCCCTTTATGAAAAATTCTGCTTCCCGCACCTCCGCCATCGCCTTGTCCTATCAGGAGGGCAAGAGTGCGCCGCAGGTGGTGGCCAAGGGCTATGGCCAGATGGCCGAGCGCATCATCGAGCGCGCGCGCGAGTCGGGCGTGTTCGTGCATGACTCGCCCGAGCTGGTGAACCTGCTGATGCAGGTCAATCTCGATGACCATATCCCGCCCGAGCTGTATCGCGCCGTGGCCGAGCTATTGGCCTTTGTCTATTTTCTCGAACAGCAGGCGGCAGGCACGGCGCCGCCCAAAGCGGTATCATGACATTTTGCAATTTGCTGGAGGATAGCAATGAAAGTTGGATATATCGGTCTGGGCATCATGGGCAGGCCCTGTGTGTTGAACCTGCTGGGGGCGGGCTTCGAGGTGGCTGTGTGGGCACGCCGCCCCGAGTCGGCCAAGGCCTTACTGGATGCGGGGGCAACGTGGGCCGATAGCGTGGCGCAGTTGGCCGCTGAAGTCGATGTGCTGGTCACCAATGTCGCCGACACGCCGGATGTGGCGGCGCTGATGGCTGAAGTGGCTGGCGCCGCCCGTCCGGGCCTGGTGTGTGTGGACATGAGCACCATCTCGCCGATAGGCGCGCGTGAGATTGCCGCCAAGCTGGCGGAAAAGGGCGTGGATTTTCTCGATTGCCCGGTGTCGGGCGGCGAAGCCGGTGCCATCGCCGGCACGCTGACCATCATGGTCGGCGGCAAGGCCAGCGCACTGGATGCCGTCCGCCCGGTGCTGGCGGCGATGGGCAAGACCATTACCCATATCGGCGACAGCGGCGCCGGACAGGTGGCCAAGGCCTGCAACCAGATTGCGGTCGGTGCCGGCATTGCGGCGGTGGCCGA
>NZ_JBOFOO010000161.1:0-22469 GCF_051659485.1 Craterilacuibacter sp.
AAAAGCACGGTAGTGTGCCAACTCGTCCATGCCTTGTATCGGTGCCGGCGCTGCTTGCAGTGCCTGCACCACCATGCCGCCACCGGCCGTAGCATTACTTAACCGGTCGATCAGGATAAAGCTGCCGGTAGCACGGCAATCGCTATAGGCATCCACCACCACCGGCGCATTCAGGCTCAGCTCGACACGGGCAATCTCGTTCAGCGCCAGCGTATCGGCCGCCACCATCGCCAGCGTATTGACATCCTGACGCTGCAAAATACGGCTGACGCGCCCGCTCACCGTCTTGCCGGCAAACTTGAACAGATACTCCTGCCCCGGCTGCAAGGGCGCCTCGTCCATCCACACCAGATTTGCTTCCAGCTCGCTTGCGACTGCCGGTACTGCCGCGTCGGCATGCACGATCATATCGCCGCGCGACACATCGACCTCGTCCTCCAGTGTCAGCGTAATCGCTTCGCCTGCCTGCGCTAAAGCCGGTTCACCCTCGAAAGTGACAATGGCCTTGACGCGGCTGGTTTTGCCCGACGGCAGCACCCGTACCACATCGCCTGGCGCAACACTACCGGCCGCGATCGTGCCGCAGAAACCGCGAAAATCCAGATTGGGGCGATTGACGTACTGCACCGGCAAACGCAGATCGGCAAGGCCGGTGTCGTGCGCCACCTCGACGCTCTCCAGCAAGCCCATCAGGGTGGCGCCCGCATACCACGGCGTACGGCTGCTGGCCTGCACCACATTATCCCCCCTCAGCGCCGAAATCGGCACGAAGCGGATATCGGGGATGGCGAGGTTTTCGGCAAAGTCCAGATAGTCGTCGCGGATACGCTTGAATACCGCTTCGTCGAAATCCAGCAGATCCATTTTATTGACGGCAACAATCACATGCTTGATACCCAGCAGGCTGACGATAAAGCTGTGGCGCCGGGTCTGGGTCTGCACCCCGTAGCGCGCATCGATCAGGATGATGGCCAGATTGCAGGTGGAGGCACCGGTGGCCATATTGCGCGTGTACTGCTCGTGGCCCGGACAGTCGGCGATGATGAACTTGCGCTTGTCGGTACTGAAATAACGGTAGGCAACATCGATGGTAATGCCCTGCTCGCGCTCGGCGGCCAGACCATCCACCAGCAGCGCCAGATCGATATCATCGTCGGTGGTATTGAATTTTTTCGAGTCGCGCGCGATGGCGGCCAGCTGGTCTTCGAAGATCAGCTTGGAGTCGTGCAGCAAGCGCCCGATCAGCGTGCTTTTGCCGTCGTCGACATTGCCGCAGGTAATGAAACGCAGCATGTCCTTGTTTTCATGCGCGGCGAGGTAGGCGTGGATATCGCTGTCTATCAGCTCGGACTGGTGGCTCATGGTGTGCTCCTTTAAGGGAATGGGGACGCATGAAAGGTGGGTTGGGCAGGCATCCGGCAGCATCACGGCACCCACGTCCCCTTCCTTGCTCACCCTCCCCCTGATTTCAGAAATAGCCTTCGATCTTTTTCTTTTCCATCGACGCGCTCTGGTCGTGGTCGATAACACGGCCCTGGCGCTCGGAAGTGCGCGTCAGCAGCATCTCCTGAATGACATCGGTCAGGCTATCGGCCTCGGATTCGACCGCGCCGGTGAGCGGATAGCAGCCCAGGGTACGAAAGCGCACTTTTTTCTTGTGGATGCGCGCCTTCTCCTCGTCCGACAGATAAGCCAGGATGCGCGCGTCGTCTATCATGATCAGCGTACCGTCACGTTCGACCACCTCGCGCTCGGCGGCAAAATACAGCGGAACGATGTCGATTTTTTCCAGCCAGATGTATTGCCAGATATCCAGCTCGGTCCAGTTCGACAGCGGAAATACGCGTATGCTTTCACCCTTGTTCACCCGGCTGTTGTAGATATTCCACAGTTCGGGGCGCTGGTTTTTCGGATCCCAGCGATGCTTGCTGTCGCGAAAGGAATACACCCGCTCTTTGGCGCGCGACTTCTCCTCGTCACGGCGCGCCCCGCCGAAGGCGGCATCAAAACCATACTTGTTCAGCGCCTGCTTCAGGCCCTCGGTCTTCATTACATCGGTGTGCCGTGCCGAACCGACGGTGAACGGGTTGACGTTATTGCGCACGCCGTCCTCATTGATATGCACGATCAGGTCCAGGTCGAATTTTTTGGCGACCTGATCGCGAAACTTCACCATCTCGCCAAACTTCCACGTGGTGTCGACATGCAACAGCGGAAACGGCAACTTGCCCGGATGAAAGGCCTTGAGTGCCAGATGCAGCATTACGGCTGAATCCTTGCCTATCGAATACAGCATGACCGGATGGTCGAATTCGGCTGCCACCTCGCGGATGATGTGGATGGACTCGGCTTCGAGTTGCCGCAGATGGGTCAAGCGTGCGCTGGGAATCTTCATCGTGTTCTGCCTTGTTGCCGGTTGCGGGTCTCATTACCCTGCCATGAAGACAATCTACTCAAGCCCGCTGCAGGCTGCAAAACCGACTGGATATATCGTTATGCCATGTTTTTAAGTTTGTTTAGTGCATTACGGAATAAAGGCATTAAGGCAGAGAGCATCTAGACTGTTATCATCCCGTCTGCAAGAAACAAAACGATCATCATGCCTATTTCGCCCGATCCGTCCCGCCGCACCCTGCTGCAAGCACTGGCCGTTTTCGGCGGCATGGGGCTTTTATCTGGATGCAGAACCGCTGTGAAGCCGATTACACCCGCAATACCCGCGCCAACACCAGCGCCATTCATCATGCCGGCCATCACGCCGCTGCTGCGCGTGGTCGCCCCTTCGGGCTTGCTACCGCAAGCACTACGTGCCGAACATGGCGTGCAGCGTCTGAGTCAGGCCGGTTACCGGCTGGATAATATCGGCTGCCTGAGCCGGCAATACCAGCGTTTTGCCGGTACCGACGCCGAACGTATTGCCGATTTCAACGGTATCAGCAACGCTGCGCCCCCCAAGATCATCCTGTCCGCCCGCGGCGGTTATGGGGCGATGCGCATCTTGCCCTATATCGACTGGAAGCGGCTGTGTCCGCTATTCAAGGAAGCCGGCACGCTGGTGATGGGCTACAGCGACTTCACTGCCATCCAGCTGGCACTGCTGACGCAAGGCGGCGTTTC
Source organism: Craterilacuibacter sp. (assembly GCF_051659485.1). Lineage (NCBI taxonomy): Bacteria > Pseudomonadati > Pseudomonadota > Betaproteobacteria > Neisseriales > Neisseriaceae > Craterilacuibacter > Craterilacuibacter sp. The sequence goes on from NZ_JBOFOO010000161.1 coordinate 3,118, forward strand.
CAGCTTCGCCGGCCCCATGCTGTACAGCGACTTTGGCGCGCCGGTGCCGAGCATAGACACCATGAATGCCTTTGTGCGCGCCAGCACCCAACAGCCACTGAGTATTCGGGTGAGCCAGGCCCCCGCCCATCACCTCAAGGCCGAAGGCTTGTTCTGGGGCGGCAATCTGACGGTACTGGCACACCTGCTGGCGACGCCCTACTTCCCCGAAATCGATGGCGGCATCCTGTTTCTAGAGGATGTGGGCGAACAGCCCTACCGCATCGAGCGCATGCTGCAGCAACTGCACCTGGCCGGTGTACTCAAGCGCCAGCGTGCCATCGTACTGGGCGACTTTTCGCTGGAAAACACCCGCGACCACTATGACCCCGGCTATACGCTGGAAACCGTGGCCCAGCATGTGCGCAAGGTTACCGGCGTGCCGGTGTTTACCGGCTTCCCGTTCGGCCATATCCGCAACAAGGCCACCTTTCCGCTGGGGGCGATGGCAACACTCGCCACCGATACATGGGGCTATAGCGTGAGCTTCCCCGAGTACCCGACCAGCAGCGCCCTAGGGCTGGATTTTTCTACCCTGAGCACGGTTTTGTAACACCACCATAACAACGATAAGGACAAACCATGCCCAATGCCGTCATTCGCCAGATGCTGGAGCGCCGCTCCATCCGCAGTTTTTCCGGCGCGCCGGTCAGCGACAAGGATCTGCAGATTATTCTGAGCGCTGCCCAGCAGGCACCGACGTCGGTCAATGGCGAACAGATCTCGCTGATCGTGACCCGCGACAAGGACACCATACGCAAGATCGCGGCCATCGCCGGCGGTCAGCCGCAAGTGGCTAATGCCGAAGTTTTCATTACCATCGTGATCGACTTCAACCGCACCGCGCATGCAGTCGCCATGGCTGGCGAGACGCAGCTCATAGACCACAGCGCCGAAGGGCTGATCGTAGGCGCCGTCGACGCCGGCATCATGCTGCAGGCACTGCAGATGGCCGCAGGCTCGCTGGGGTATGGCACCACCGCCATCGGCGGCATCCGCAATAATCCGCAGGCGCTGATCGAACTCTTCGGCCTGCCTCCCCGTACCTTTCCGCTGGTCGGCACCACCTTGGGCGTGCCCGACCCGGACAAGCTGCCGCGCATCAAGCCGCGCGTACCGCTGGCGTCGTTTGCACTGAATGAGCGTTACGATGAAGACAAGGTCATCGCCGGCATCTGCGACTACGACCTCACCCTGCGCCAGTGGTGGGATGCCCAAGGCCAGTTCGATATGCCCTCCTATATCAAGGGTACGGCCGGCTACTACAAAGCCGACTATTTCCCGACCGTAGGCGCAGCCCTGCAAAGCCAGGGTTTTGCCCTGGCCGACATCAAGGACTAAACCCGGCTCCAGCCGTTGACGGCAAGGCAAAAAGACGGGATGCTCAAGTCATGAACATTCCGTCTTCCTTATTGATGCTGCTGCTGGCCGAACTGGCCATCAGCCTGACGCTAGCCCGCCCGCTAAGCGGTGGCGACTGGCCACAGGCGGTCGTGCTTGCGCTGCTGATCATGCTGTTACTGCGCGCGCTGATTATCGCCTTTATCTGGGGATTTTCACGCTGCTACGCCTCCCCCGCCCCCCGACTGAGCCCGCTGCGCTGGGCCCAGATGCTGGCAGAGGAGTATCTGGCCTATGTCTTTACCTTTACCCTGCTGCTGCCCTTCGAGCGACTGTGGATGCGCCCCGACCGGCTGCGTCCGGCGCGCGAGGTGATCCTGCTGGTACACGGCTATGGCTGTAGCCGCGGCGTATGGTGGAAACTGAGAACCGAACTGGAAGCGGCCGGCCATGTCGTGGCCACCATCAGCCTGACGCCGCCGCTGGCCGGCATAGACACGCTGCAAGCCCAACTAGCCACCCGCATTGCCGAAGTCTGCCAAGCGACGGGTGCCCGGCAGTTGCAACTGGTCGCACACAGCATGGGGGGGCTGGTTAGCCGCGCCTATCTTAAGCGCCATGGCACGGGGCGCATCGCCCAGCTGATTACGCTAGCCACCCCGCACAGGGGTAGCCAACTGGCACACTTGGGACTGGGTCAGAATGCACGCCAAATGCAGCCGCAATCAGCCTGGCTGATGGCGCTGGGCGAAGATGGACCCGACGTGCCCCTTATTTCGGTGCGCACCAGCCATGATAATTTCGTGACGCCGCAAGACAATCAGCAACTTGCCGGCGCGCGCGACATCGCACTCATAGGCACCGGCCATCTGGCGCTGCTTTACCGCCACAAGACCTATTTGCTGCTGGAGCAACTACTGGCCCGGCAAGCCCGCCCGTTAGCGGAAACAGACATAGAAACAGCATGAGCCGCATACCATGCAAGAGACCCGGAAAAACCGAGCCTCTTGCATGGTACAAGCAGGCGAACGCATATCGCGCCCGCCGGCCAGATTAAAAGTAAATTCCGCGCATCATTTCGGATAGTGCCGCCTGGTTGCCGCTTGGCCGCCCCGGCTTGCCCTCTTCTTTCGAACCACTGGAAAAAGCACGGAAGCTGGTATTCATGATCACCTGCGCCACACGCGGGGCGACAGCATGCAGCACCTGCCCCAGCATCCCTAGGCGGGTCGCCAGGCGCACCTGCTTATTGATAATGGTGTCGCAGATCATCTCGGCCGCCTCTTCCGGACTTAAGGTCGGCACCTGATCGTAGAGTTTGGTCGGTGCGATCATCGGTGTTTTCACTAACGGCATATTGATACAGGTGAAATTGACGCCCTTGTCGGCAAACTCGGACGCCGCGGTACGCGCCCAGGCATCCAGCGCCGATTTGGAGGCCACATAGGCGGCGAAACGCGGCGCATTGGTCAGCACGCCGATAGACGAGATATTGATGATATGGCCGCGTTTTTGCTCGATCATCGCCGGCAACACCCCCATGCTCACTTTCAGCGCGCCAAAGTAGTTGAGCTGCATGGTGCGTTCGAAATCGTGAAAACGGTCGAACGAGTCCTCGATCGCACGGCGGATGGAACGGCCGGCATTGTTGATCAGGATGTCTACCGTACCGTGTGTGGCCAGAATTTTCGCGGTCAGCAACTCGGCCTGATGCAGGTCGGCGATATCGCCCTGATACACATGCAGCGTGTAGCCGGCATCGGAAAATTCGCGCACCGTTTCTTCGATTTTTTGCAGATCGCGGGCGATGGTGACCACGATGGCACCGGCCTCCAGCAGCTTGAGCGCAGTCGCCTTACCGATGCCGGACGTGGCACCGGTCACCAGCACCACCCGCCCCTCGACCTGCCCGCGCAAACTGCGGTCGACAAACAGCGCAGGGTCGAGATGGCGTTCCCAGTAATCCCACAAACGCCAGGCATAGCTATCCAGCGGCGGCACAGCGATACCGGTGCCCTTGAGCACGCGCGTCGTCTCGCGGCAGTCGAAACGGGTCGGGTAATTGATAAAACGGAAGATATCGTCCGGCAGGCCCAAGTCCTGCATCACCGCATCGCGGATCCGGCGTACCGGCGTTAAGGCCATCACCATTTTCACCAGATGGCGCGGAATAAAACCGAATAGCGCGGCATTGATCCTGAGCGCCATTTCCGGCGCATGGGCAGCACGGGCAAAGGTATTCAGCAAATCTCCCACGCGCATGGGCGTCGGGTCGGTCAGGTGGAAGCACTGGCCGTCTTCGCCTTCCTTGTGTGCGATATGGTCGACTGCATCGACAACGAAATCGACCGGCACGACATTGATGCGCCCGCCTTCCACCCCTATGGTCGGCATCCATGGCGGCAGCATGTGGCGCAGCTTCTGGATCAGTTTGAAGAAGTAATACGGCCCGTCGATTTTATCCATTTCGCCGGTTTGCGAATCGCCAACCACTAAGCCCGGCCGGTAAATGCGCCATGGCAGCTTGCATTCGCGCCTGACGATGGCCTCCGAATCATGCTTGGTGCGGAAATAGGGATGGTCGAGATGTTCGGCTTCGTCGAACATGTCTTCGCGGAACAGGCCTTCGAACAGGCCGGCAGCGGCAATCGAGCTAAACAAGTGAAAATGTGCGGCAGAAATCGCCTCGGCAAAACGCACGGCCTGACGGCTGCCTTCGACATTGCTGCTTTGCTGGGTTTCGGCATCGGCCGCCAGATCATAAACGGCCGCCAGATGGAAAAAATGGGTGATTTTGTGTTGCAGTTGCGCAACATCTTCCGGCGCGATGCCAAGCAGCGGCTGGGTCAAATCACCGCTAAGCGCAATGGCACGCGTGTCATCCACCCCCCAGTACGCGAGCAAAGCCGGCACTTCGTCCCGTTTATTCTCCCGCATCAGGAAGTAGACCGTACTGCCCTCGCGCTGCAATAGCTTGCGTACCAGCCGTTTACCGATAAAGCCGCTGGCCCCTGTAATGAAATACTGCATGCTTACTCCTCGTAGACAGATTTTTTTGTTTGTCCATGCTATGTCATGCAAATATTTATTTGTGAATTTATTAGGCTGATCCCTCTAACTTTCCGCCCTACACTGCAATCGAACACCAGTAATACCCAACAACCACAAGTAGGCAGGAGAGATCATCATGGCCAAAAAACTCAAAGCACTGGCAAGTTCGGTTGCCGACAACCAGCTGGCAAATACCATTCGTGAATCCGCCCAGCAAATCTGGTTGGCAGGCTTGGGCGCTTACGCCAAGACGCAGGAAGAAGGCGGCAAGGTGTTTGATGCACTGGTAAAAGAAGGTGAAGTCCTGCAGGCCAAGACCCGTCAGGCCGCCGACGAAAAAATCGCCGAAGTAGCCGACAAGACGGTAGGCACTTGGGGGCGTCTGGAGCAAGTGTTTGAAGATCGTGTAGCCCGTGCGGTCTCAAGCATGGGGATGCCGACTCGCAAGGATGTAGAAAAACTGAGCAAGCGCGTCGCCGAGCTGACCGAAGTGGTACACCAGCTGACCGAAGCCCAGCAAAATGCAGAAAAGCCGCAAGCCGCCAAAGCGGTAGCCAGCAAAACTGCACGTATAGCCAAGCCTGCTGTCGCTGTAGTTGCGACCGAAGAAGCCGAAGTTGCCAAACCCGTCGCTAAAAAACCGGCGGCACGCGCTAAAAAGCCGGTGCCTGTCGCGGAAGTGGTTGCCAGTGCGAGCGAAGCACCTGCCAAGACTGAAGAAGCAGCAATCAAGACTGAAGCGGCCACCGTCTAAAGATACCGCAGATGCCCGGGACTGAGTCCCGGCTGCAAAGAGAAGCCCGGCCATTGTGTCGGGCTTTTTACTAGCAAAGGGAATGCAAATGTCCAAAATAGGTGTTGCCTTGGCCGGTGGAGGACCGCTGGGCGCTATTTATGAAATTGGTGCCTGCGCGGCACTGGCCGAAGCGATAGACGGCTTCGAATTTCATCGTGCCGGTGTTTTTGTCGGTGTCAGCTCGGGCGCACTGGTCGCGTCCATCCTCGCCAACAATATTACGCCCGACCGGCTTGCCCGCATCCTGATCAATGACGATGCTGCGGTGATGTTCGACCCCTCCACCCTGCTACACCCGGCACTGGGCGAATATCTGGCCCGCCTGAACATGCTGCCAAAGCTCATGCTCTTGGCGCTGCAAAATCATCTGCGCGCATCCGGGCCTTGCAGCCTCGCCGAGTCGCTACAACCGTTGAGCTACGCCATTCCGGCCGGGCTATTCGATGGCGCGAATATAGACCGCCTTCTGGCCGAGCTGTTTTCACAAGGAGGCCGCAGCAACGATTTTAAGGCGCTGACCCAACAGCTATTCATTATCGCGACCGACCTTGACTCCGGGCAAGCAGTTGCCTTTGGCTCGCCCGGCCTGGACGACATTCCGGTATCCAAGGCGGTACAGGCCAGCACGGCCTTGCCGGGGCTGTTTCCACCGGTAAAAATCAGGGATCGCTATTATGTCGACGGTGCGTTGATCAAGACCCTGCATGCCTCGGTCGCACTGCAGCACGGCGCCGATCTGGTGTTCTGCATCAATCCGCTGGTGCCTTACAAAGCGCCCCTGGAAGACGGGCATGCCAAGACCGACCAGCTCTACGCGCGCGGCCTGCCGGCGGTACTGTCACAAACTTTTCGTGCCATTATCCATTCGCGCCTGCATACCGGCATGAGCCGCTACAAACACGAGTATCCCGCGGCCGACGTGCTTCTGTTCGAGCCTGCCCGTGACAATGCAGCCATTTTCTTTGCCAATGTATTCAGCTACCGCGACCGCCGCAGCCTGTGCGAACACGCTTACCAGCACACGCGCACCGACCTGTATCGCCGGCGCAAAACCCTAAGCCCCATTCTGGAAAAACATGGTTTGCATCTGAATATGGCCGTGATCGAAGACCGTAGCCGCAGTTTGCTGCAGCCTAAGCAAGCCGGCCTCGCGGCCACCATGCTCAAACTGGATCGCTCTTTGGATACGCTACAAAATATGCTGAACGCCCGTAGCGCCTCATGATGTATGCTTATGGTATCAACGGCTAACTAGGCTGCGCCATGGAGAAAAAACCCAGCCGGCAGACGCGTGAGCGCATTCTCGCTACGGCATTGCAGTTATTCAACACACTAGGGGAGCCTGGCGTCACGCCTGCGGCCATTGCTGTCGAGATGGAGATCAGCCCAGGCAATCTTTATTACCATTTTCATAGCAAGGCCGATATCGTCAATGCACTGTTCACCCGCTACGAACAGGAAATCGGCCAGCTACTGTGCGCCGTCGACGATCACGCACGCGAACCGGAAGACATCTGGCTGTTTTTGCATTTGCTGTTCGAGACCATTTGCAAATACCGTTTTTTCTACCACGACATCAACAATTTGCTGCTGTGCAACCGGCTGGTAGAAACCCATTTCACCCGCATCCTGCGCCAAAAAGAAGATGCCGCTGCCACCTTGTGCCGCAATTTGGTGGCCAGTGGCGTACTCCGAGCCTCGGAGGGCGAAATCAGGGCGCTCGCAGTCAATATGGCGCTACTTTGCACCTTCTGGATTTCCTATGAAAACGCCCGTAGCCCACGCGCCGAGCCGGATATCGGCCGCGGCGCCTATCAGGTGATGCAACTGGCGGCGCCCTATCTGCAGGGCGAGGCGCGCGTTTTGCTGGACACCGTTTCGCACCATTATCTGGCCCGACAATAAAGGAGACGCATGATGAGCCAATGGACTGCCTTCCCCTACCCCGATGCCGCCTATCGCTATAGCGCAGCCGCCCTGAAAAAAAACTGGCCACGCCTGCACTTGGGCGATGGAGAACCTTGGCCGGAACACAAGCCGGCACAGGATGCGTGGCGCGCCTATCATGCCGGCGACTTTGCCCTTGCCCTTGAAACCGGCTTGCCGGCCGGCCCGTCCGGTATCAACGCCGCCAACAAGGCGGCCATGATTTACACCGCCTATCTGGAAGACGATGCCGATGCCAGACTGGCTGCGTATCAGGCCATTGCGGCGCGCTGCGAAGCACTGCAAGAGCAGGAGCCGGACAATGCCAATGCCTGGTATATCCACGCCTATGCATTGGGGCGCTACAGTCAGGGCATCTCGATTGCCCGCGCACTGGCGCAAGGGCTGGGCGGCAAGGTCAAGGCTTCGCTGGAGCGCACGCTGGCACTGTCACCCAAGCACGCCGATGCCATGATTGCGCTGGGCACCTGGCACACCGAGATTGTCGCCAAAGTTGGTGGCCTGGTGGCCGGCATCACCTATGGCGCTAAAAAGGAAGAAGCCGAACGGCTATTCAAAACGGCACTGGCGCTCAACCCGGGCTCGGCAATTGCACGCACCGAATACGCCGACGCGCTGGTCACGCTGTATGGCAAGAGCCGTTTGAAAGACGCAGAAAAACTATATGCAGAAGCGGCCGCCTGCACAGCGGCCGATGCGATGGAGCGGCTCGATATCGAAGCCGCCCGCACTGAACTGGAAGACTAAACCCTAACCGGCCCGGATGGCGGCTTCCACCGCATCCGGGTCGGCCAGACGCTGTGGCGACTCCATCAACACCAACAGCAAGAGCTTGTTGAATTCCTCGTTAAAGCGGCTGGTAATCCCTTCGGGGTCCGGCACCAGCCCCTTGTCGGTGGTCAGCCCTATCTGCACCTTGCCATCGTAAGACAGGATGGACACGCCAACCCCGATATCGCCCGACTGCGGCACCCAAAACATAGGCTGATCCAGACGGGCACCGGCAAGATACAGCGTTTTTTGCGGGCCGGGGACATTCGTCATCACCGCACTGGCCTTGTTGGCCAGCAAATCGAGAACCTGCTGTTGCACCAGTTTGGGCGCCATACCGACGACACCCAGAATACCCAGTGTCAGCGCCGCCTGATACGAGTGCTTGAGTGCCTCCATGCGCTCGCGCACGACTTGCACGCGGGCCAGAGGATTGGCCATCCCCACCGGCAACTCCAGTGCGACCAGACCGAAACGGTTGCCCAGCGTCCCCCTGTCGCTCTCGCCCCTGAGATTGACAGGCACCATCACCCGTACTTCCAGCCCCTCGACCGGATCGCCCTTTTCAAGCAGATACTCATGGATGGCACCGGCGGCAGCCGACAGCAACATATCGTTCACCGAGCAGCCCAGCACCTGCCCCACGGCCTTGACTTCTGGCAAAGCCAAGGGTTCGGACCAGGCGATGCGCTTGACCGAAGCCGGTTTGCCCTTGAGCCGGGTCGGTGAATCGTTGGCCATCACCGCAAGCTTGGCCAGTTCGGTAGCCACATCGTAGCCGACTTCCAGATACCCCATGGTTTTGCGCGGATTGGAGACCAGATCCAGATACTTGTGCCAGAGGCTGGTCGAGACCTTCATCGAGCCCAGCATGACCGAACTCACCGGGGCCCACACCATATCGAGAAAATGCGGCGGCGCAGGCTTTTCGTCTAGGGTCGGTGGTGCCGTCTTCGCCGGCACTGCATGATGACTGGCGGCAGACTCGTCCATCATCGACAGCAAGACATCAACCAGCGCAATGCCGTCGGCAATCGCGTGATGGATACGCACCACCAGCGCCTGCCCCCCCAAGGAGGTGTCGACCAGATGCCACTCCCACAAGGGACGGTGCGGATTAAGCGGGGTCGAGGCCAGATCCGCGACAAAACCCTGCAAAGCCGCCTTGCCGCCGTCCCCCGGCAGAATGGCGCGCTTAAGATGGTGGTCAAGATCAAAATCGGGATCATCCCGCCAGTAATACGTCCCCTGATCCAGAGTGGCGATCTGGCGGAAACGGTCGAAATGCAACATGCGCTTGCTGATACTGTCGCGTAAGCGCTGCAAATCCAGCGCGCCATCAAAGATCATCACGCCCACGATCTGCATCAGATTGCGGGGGCTATCCATGCGCAACCACGCGGTGTCTACATGTGAGATAGGGTGCTGTCGAGACATCATGCGGGCTTAGCCCCTACAAAAAACAAGCCCGGTGTAGCTCACTCGGGCTTGGAAAACTGTTGATCAAAATAGCGGTGTATCTCTTGCTGCAACGAATGCCGGAAAGGTGACAGCAGCCAGCCCAGACGCACGCGCACGGTTACGCTGCCTTCATCCAGCAACAGACTGCCGCTGACACCGCTGCGCTCGAAACGCAATACAAACTCGCCTTCCCATGCATACTCAAGCGCATGTTCTTGCTGCAATTGCCGTGCTACTGCCTCGGCCGCCTGTTTTGCTTGCGCCGCATCAAGGTCGTGGCGGCGGATAACCAGAATATCACTCATGACGATAGTATAATGCGCTCAAGTCATAACGGTAAAGAAGTGCACCCTCTGCCAAGAGTCTGCATCATGTAAAAATATCTGCCATCACGATAACAACGCATCATCATGACCGAACACACCCTAGAGCACGAAAGCCACGACAAGCACTACTGGGCACTGCGCCTGCAAGAAAACCTTGGCCGGGTAAAGTCGCTGCGTCATGCGGCGCACGAAGACGCGCACAAGACACAGGCACGCGAATGCGTGCGTACATGGCAAGCCCGCCGTCTGGCGGCCAGTTATGCAGACCTCTTAGCCAGCGAACGCTATGCGCCGGCCGCCCGTTTTTTCCTCGACGAGCTTTACGGCAACAAGGATGGCGGCGAGCGCGATGCCGAAGTCGAGCGCATCATGCCCACCTTGCTCAAGGTCTTGCCTGCCAGCGGCCTGTGCGTACTGGCCGCGGCACTGGAGCTGGATGCCCTGTCCGAAGCACTGGACCACGGCATGGCAGAACGGCTGCATGCCGCCGGCGCGCTGACCGCGCTAACGCCGGAAGCCTATGCCGCAGCCTATCGCGCCGGCAACAATCCTGGCGAACGCGCGCGCCAGATAGCGTTGACGCGCGAAGTCGGCACTACGCTGGACCACCTCACCCAAAAGCCGCTGCTGGGTCTTAGCCTCAGGATGATGAAAGGCCCGGCACAACTGGCGGGCCTGGCCGACCTGTACCGCTTTCTCGAACAAGGCTATACCAGCTTTCGCCATATGGCCGGTGCAGACGAATTTCTGGCTATCATCTGTTCGCGCGAAAGCGCCTTGATGGATACGCTATTTTGTGGCGGCTGCGATGGTTTGTAAGCGGCACCCCGGCCATGGCGGCTGCGCTGCTATAATCGCCGCCTTAGTCCATCCACACCGATAGCACGCATGTCTGCCTTAGCCCTTGTTGCCGAACTGAAAAAATCCCTTGCCGACTGCCTGATCCGCGACCGCCACGGCTTGCGCCGCAAGCTTGCCGACGCCGAGCAGCGCCTGAAAAAGGGGCAGGATGCGACACGGCTGCTAGCCGACACCGAGTCCGCCATCGCGCGCTCGCACGCCAAGGTGACCGCACGGCGCGAACACCTGCCGACCCCGCGTTTTGACGACGCGCTGCCGGTCAACCTCAGGCGCGACGAGATCCGCGAGGCGATCGCCAAACATCAGGTCATCATCCTGTGCGGCGAAACCGGCTCGGGCAAGACCACACAGCTCCCCAAGATCTGCATCGAGCTGGGCCGAGGCGTGCACGGCCTGATCGGTCATACCCAGCCACGGCGCCTGGCGGCGCGCTCGGTGGCCAGCCGTATTGCCGACGAGCTGGGCTCGCAACTGGGCGAGCATGTCGGCTTCAAGGTGCGCTTCAACGACAAGCTATCCGAGCGCAGCGTCATCAAGCTGATGACCGACGGCATCCTGCTGGCGGAAACCCAGACCGACCGCTACCTCGAAGCCTACGACACGATCATCATCGACGAGGCTCACGAGCGCAGCCTGAATATCGACTTTCTGCTGGGCTATCTCAAGCAGATGCTGCCGCGCCGGCCCGACCTCAAGGTCATCGTCACCTCGGCCACCATCGATGCCGACCGTTTCTCGCGCCACTTTGACGGCGCACCGGTGATCGAAGTGTCGGGACGCACTTATCCGGTCGAAGTGCGCTACCGCCCGCTCAAGGAGCGCGACGAGGACGAGCGCGAAGTGGAGATGGAAGACGCCATCGCCAGCGCCGTCGATGAAATTTCGCGCCAGAGCGCCGGCGACATTCTGGTGTTTTTGCCGGGCGAGCGCGAAATCCGCGACACCGCCGAAAAACTCAGGAAGGCCGGCATTCGCGGCTATGAAATCCTGCCGCTGTTTGCGCGCCTCTCCAATGAAGACCAGCAAAAAATATTCCGCCCCTCGGGTGGGCGGCGCGTGGTATTGGCCACCAACGTGGCCGAGACCTCGCTCACCGTACCCGGCATCCGCTATGTGATAGACACAGGTTTGGCGCGCCTCAAGCGCTATAGTCCGCGCGCCAAGGTCGAGCAATTGCTGGTCGAAAAAATCTCGCAAGCCGCCGCCCGCCAGCGTGCCGGTCGTTGCGGCCGGGTCGAGGCCGGTATCTGCGTACGCCTGTATTCGGAAGACGATTTCAATGCCCGAGCCGAATTTACCGATCCGGAAATCGTACGCTCCAATCTGGCCGCCGTGATTTTACGGATGGCATCTTTGCGTCTGGGCAAGGTCGACGCCTTCCCTTTCCTCGAAGCCCCCTCCAAAGGCCTGATCGCCGATGGCTACCAGATCCTGCAGGAGCTGGGTGCGGTCGACGACAAGAGCGAGCTGACTGCCGTGGGCCAGGAACTGGCACGCATTCCGGTCGACCCCAAGATAGGCCGCATGCTCCTGGCCGGGCGCGACTATGGCTGCGTGCGCGAAGTGCTGATTATCGCTGCCGCGCTATCGATACAGGACCCGCGCGAGCGGCCGTTCGATGCGCGCGAAGCCGCCGAACGCGCACAGGCACGCTTTGCCGACGACAAATCGGATTTCCTGTCCTTTATCTATCTGTGGGACTTTTTCCAGGACGCACTCAAACACAAGAAATCCAACCGCCAGCTGCTGGACCTGTGCCACACCCACTTCCTGTCCCACCTCAGGATGCGCGAGTGGCGCGAACTGCATGCCCAGTTGGCCGAAATCGCCAGCGATATGCAGCTGATCACGCGCGATGCGGCGCACCGCCACGCCGAAGTCCCCGATGCACAACTCTCGGACAAGAAGAAAAAACAGCAGGAAGCGCAGGCATTTGAACAACTGCACAAGGCACTACTCACCGGCCTGATCGGCAATATCGGCCAGAAGGCACTGGAAGGCGACGACTACACCGGCACCCGTGGCGTGAACTTTCATGTTTTCCCCGGCTCCGGCCTGAAAAAGACCAAGCCCAAATGGCTGGTCGCCGCTGAAATCGTCGAGACCAGCCGGCTGTACGCACGCTGCGTCGGCAAGATAGAGCCGGAATGGATAGAAGGACTGGCCTCGCATCTGGTGAAATACCATTACTTCGAGCCGCACTGGGACAAGGCGCGCGGCGAAGTGGTGGCCAGCGAACGCGTCACCCTGTACGGCCTGACGCTGATCGCCAAGCGCCCCGTCAGCTATGGGCGCATCGCAGCGGAAGAAGCGCGCGAACTCTTTATCAAGGGGGCGCTGGTGGCGATGGATTACCACAGCAATGCGCCCTACTTTCAGCGCAACCAGCAGCTGATACGCGATGTGGAACAGCTGGAACACAAGGCAAGGCGGCAGGACGTGTTGGTGGACGAGGACGCGCTATACGATTTTTACGCCGAAAAAATCCCGGCCGAGGTGGTTGATGCCGCCAGCTTTGAAGCCTGGCGCAAACAGGCAGAAGCAGTCAACGCCAAGATTCTGTATCTGACACGCGAAGAGCTGATGCGCCACGCCGCCCAGCACGTGACCGTCAACCAGTTCCCCGAATATCTGGAGCACGAAGACGGCCGCATGCGCTTGCGTTACCGCTTCGAACCCAACCATATTCTGGACGGCGTCACCGTAGACGTGCCGCTGGCCAGCCTCAACCGGCTGGAGAGCGCGCCATTCGAATGGCTGGTTCCGGGCATGTTGCGCGACAAGCTGACCGCGCTGATCAAGAACCTGCCCAAGCAGGTGCGGCGCAACTGCGTGCCGGTGCCGGACTTCGTCACCCGCTTTTTGTCGTCGTCACCGGACGAAAACCTGGCCATAACTCCGCAACTGGCGCGCTTTATTCTGCGCGAAACCGGCGGGGTTAAAGTCGAAGCCACCGATTTTGACGCCCACCCGCTCGCGGCCCATTTGCTGTTCAACTTCCGCGTGATCGACGATGGCAAGCAGGAAATCGGCATGGGGCGTGATCTGGCTGCACTGCAAAAACAGTTCGGTCAGGCCGCACAACTGACCTTTCGCGACACCAGCGCCGAGTTTGAACGCGATAACGTCACCAGCTGGGACTTTGGCGAACTGCCCGAGCGCATCCAGTTCGCGCGCGGCAAGCAGCAGCTCACCGGCTATCCGGCGCTGACGCTGGAGGCCGAAGGCAAGGTCGCTATCCGCCTGTATGATACCGAGCTTGCCGCTAGCCGCGCCCATCGCAAGGGCGTGGTGCGCTTATTGCAGTTGCAGCTCAAGGAACAGATCAAGCAGCTGTCCAAAGGTCCGTCCGGCTTTACCCAGATCGCACTGCAATTGCGCGGTGTCGCCAACGCCGATGATCTGCTCGCCGATGCCCTGGCCTGTATCTGCGACCGCGCCTTTATCGGTGACGACGAGACACCGCGCACCGAAAAAGCCTTCAACGAGCAAAAGGCGCGCGCGCGTACGCGCTTGCCGGCGGTGACTCAGGCGGTGATGTCCTACCTCAACCAGATCGCCGGCGAGTATCTCGCGTTGACAGCGCGGCTGGCCAAACACAAGCTGGGGCATGAACTCAAGGGCCAGCTCGATGCGTTAGTCTACAAAGGCTTCTTGCTGGCGACACCATGGAGCCAGCTGTCACAGTTGCAGCGCTATATGAAGGCAATGAGCCTGCGCATGGAAAAACAGGTCAGCAATCCGCAGCGTGACGGCCAGCGCGGTGCCGAAGTACGCCAGCTGCTGCAGCTATGGCAAACCCGTCTGGCCGAAGACAGCGACAAGGGCGAACCATCTGAAGAACTGCTGCTATTTCGCTGGAAGATAGAGGAGCTGCGCGTCGGCCTGTTTGCCCAGGAGCTCAAGACCCCGTACCCGGTATCGCTCAAGCGCCTGATGAAAGACTGGCAGGCACTGCCGGCGGCCTGAATCAAACGGCCACGACGGGACTGACAAGGCGGGCGTATCGACATTCCCTCGCGGACACAAGGCGTTAAAAATGGAACAGACAAGCGGCAACAAGCTTCTGGAAGCGGCGGTCAAGGTCGGCGCTGCCCTGCCTTTCAATATGTATGCACAAAACGGCATGCTGCTGCTGGGGCGCGGCCATTACGTACTGACCGACGAGCAGCGCGCCCGCCTGCTGCAGCATGTGGCGACGCCGGCCGCGGGCACCACCTTGCCCGTAGCGCCGGCCCAAACCCGCGCCAGGGCGCGCGACATCAACCCGTTTGAAGAACTGCTGCATGCGGCCCAGCGTCTGGATGGACTCCAGCAGCAGGCGCTGCAGGTGCCGGACTTTAGCGGTGCGGTTCGCAAGCTGGCCCATGACCTGACGGATCTGGCCGACTTCATGCCCGACGCGATGATCGCCGCCTTGCTGTTGGCGCCGTTGATACGCTATAGCGCCACCCACAGCGTACACGTCGCTATCTTGCTGGCGCTGATTTCACGGCGCTTAGACCTGAGCAAGAGCGAACGCCACTCCCTGCTGTGTGCCGCGCTGACCATGAATATTGCCATCGCCCCGCTGATGGATACCCTGCATGCCCAGGAAACACCGCTACTGCCTGCTCAGCGCCAACAGATCGACATCCATCCGGTGCTGGGCTCGGCCATTTTGCGCGCCGCCGGCGTCAGCGACGAACACTGGCATGCGCTGGTACAAAGCCATCACGAGCAATGGGATGGCAGCGGCTACCCGCTGGGCCTGTTGCGCCCCGACATTCCGGCCCAGGCCCACCTGATCCATCTGGCCGATCTGGCGGCAGCCAAGCTCACGCCGCGCAGCTACCGGCAGGCACTGTTGTCACAACAGGCGCTGGCGCAGATCTTTCGCGACCGGGAAACCCTGCTCGATGCGCACTACGCCGCCTTGCTGGTCAAAGAGCTGGGCATTTACCCGCCGGGCAGCTTTGTGCGCCTGGTCAACGGTGAAATCGCCGTGGTAGTCGCACGCCGCGACAAGGCCAACGAGCCCTATGTTGCCGCCTTGCGTAAAGAAGATCAGGCACCTTACGCCGCCCCCTTGCTGCGCGAAACCCGTTTGCCGCAGTTTGCCGTTTGCGCCAGTGTCAACGCCGCTTGCGCCGGCGTACGTACCGCCTACCTCGCCCCCTTGTGGCGTTGCCGCCGCGAAGACTGACACCGCAAACGGGCCCTGCCCCGTCAAAATAGCGTGTGCAAGTGCACAAAACCAACACACCAGCCCGGGAATACCCTTACTACGCGTACCGTTGTGACTTTGTCATGTCGAGTTGTTACTCTGTTGCTATGGGTTCAAACCCACCATAAAAAACAGCAACAAGGAGAACACATTGTCACAAGAAAATCCGGCGGCGCTCGACCAGTTTTTCAATGGCCTGACCGAAGCCAACCAGAAATGGATGCAGCAATTCGTCAATGCCGTATCCAGCCAACAGGCACCCGGCACGGAACAGGCGCAGCTGACACAAAGCTGGCAGCAGATGATGGCGGGCGCCAACCAGTTTATCGAGATGCAGACCAATCTCTACCAGCAACAACTCAATTTGTGGATGCAGTTGCTGGGACAAGCCAGCCCCGCTAGCGAACAAGCCAAGAGCACGGACCGCCGCTTCTCGTCGCCGGAATGGAACGAGCACCCGTTTTACGGCTTCATCAAGCAAAGCTATCTGCTGACCTCGAAATGGATGACCGAGCTGGTCGACAAGTCGCAGATGCCGGAAAACGAAAAAGAGAAGCTGGCTTTCGCCACCCGCCAGTATATCGACGCGATGGCACCGACCAATTTCATGCTGACCAACCCCGAGGTGATCAAGCAGGCACTGGAAACCAAGGGCGAGAGTCTGGTCGAGGGCATGAAGAACATGCTGGCCGATATCGAAAAAGGCCATATCTCGATGTCGGATGAAAGCAAGTTCGACATCGGTGTCAATCTGGCCACCACGCCGGGCAAGGTAGTGTTCCGCAACGATCTGATCGAGCTGATCCAGTACACGCCCACCACGGCCAAGGTCCATGCCAAGCCGCTGTTGATCGTGCCGCCTTGCGTGAACAAGTACTACCTGATGGACTTGCAGGCCGACAATTCGATGGTGCGCCACTTCGTGGCCCAGGGTTATCGCGTGTTTCTGGTGTCGTGGCGCTCGGCCAATACCGAGATGAAGCACTTCACCTGGGACAGCTATCTGGAAAAAGGCGTATTCACCGCCATCGATACCGTATGCGACATCAGCAGTCAGGACACCATCAACGCGCTGGGCTTTTGCATCGGCGGCGTGTTGCTGACCACCGCGCTGGCCGTGATGAAGGCCAAGGGCATCCACAAGGTCGACAACGCCATCTTCATGACCAGCCTGATCGACCACGCCGAACCGGGCGAGATCAAGGTGTTGATAGACGACAAACTGGTGTCCAAGCGCGAAGCCAAGATGGCACAAGGCGGCATCATCAGCGGTGCCGAGATCGGCCGCACCTTCGCCTCCTTGCGCGCCAACGACCTGATCTGGAACTACGTAGTCAACAACTACATGCTGGGCAAAACGCCGCCCCCGTTTGACCTCTTGCACTGGAACAACGACTCGGTCGACCTGCCGTTACCGATGCATACCTTCTTCCTGCGCGAGTTCTATCTGAACAATGCGCTGACCAAAACCGGGGCCATCACCCTGTGCGGCGAAAAAGTGGATGTCGGCCAGATCGACATTCCAATCTACATCTTTGCCGCCCGCGAAGACCATATCGTGCCGTGGAAGTCGGCCTACGCCGGCCTGCCCTACCTCAAGGGTGCCGCAGAAAAACGCTTCGTACTGGGAGCCTCCGGCCATATCGCCGGCGCCATCAATCCGGTCACCAAGGACAAGCGCAACTACTGGGTGGGCGACAATCTGGAACAGGATGCACAAGCCTGGTTCGATTCGGCACAAAGCCTGCCTGGCAGCTGGTGGAAAGATCTGGATGGCTGGCTCGCGCCCAAGTCCGGGGATGACATCAATGCGCCCAAAACCATGGGCAACAAGGCCAATCCGGCACTGGAAGATGCCCCCGGCAGCTACATCAAGGCCAAGAGCATGAAGCCGATGGAAGCCGTCAAACTGCACTAAATGTCAGGACGGCACCTAGCCCGACGGCTGCCGTCCAGCACCGCAAAGATGAAATCCAATTTTTGCAGTGCCATACAGTCATGCTGCATGGCACAATAAAACCGCAACCCACAAACAATAACGGAGAAATACTATGCAAGAAGTCGTGATCGTTGCTGCAAAGCGTACCGCCATCGGCAACTTCGCCGGTTCGCTGGCCAAGGTGTCCGCCCCCGAACTGGGCGCCATCGTCATCAAGGCGCTGCTGGCCGAAACCGGCGTCGCCGCCGAACAGGTGTCCGAAGTGATTCTGGGCCAGGTACTCACCGCTGGCGCCGGCCAGAACCCGGCACGTCAGGCACTGATCAAGGCCGGCCTGCCGGTCACCACCCCGGCCACCACCCTCAATGTGGTGTGCGGCTCCGGCCTGCGCGCTACCCATCTGGCGGCTCAGGCCATCGCCAACGGCGACGCCGAGATCGTGATTGCCGGCGGCCAGGAAAACATGAGCCAGAGCCCGCACATCCTGCCCGGCTCGCGTGACGGCTTTCGCATGGGCAACGCCCAACTGGTCGACACCATGGTGTTTGACGGCCTGACCGACGCCTACAACAACTACCACATGGGTATCACCGCCGAGAATATCGCCGAACGCTATAGCATCAGCCGCGAAGAACAGGACCAGTTGGCACTTAGCTCGCAAAACCGTGCCGAAGCGGCGCAGGCTGCCGGCAAGTTCGATGCCGAAATCGTGCCGGTCTTGATTCCGCAGAAAAAAGGCGAGCCGGTCGCCTTCGCCCGTGACGAATTCGTCAAGGCCGGCTCTACCCTGGAGAGCATTTCCAAGCCACGCGCCGCCTTCAAGAAAGACGGCACCGTAACCGCCGCCAATGCCTCCGGCCTGAATGACGGCGCCGCCGCCGTGATGATGATGTCGGCCGCCAAGGCCAAAGAACTGGGCCTGACCCCGCTGGCTACCGTGCGCGGCTACGCGCTGTCCGGTTGCGCACCCGAAGTGATGGGTCTGGGCCCGGTATCCGCCACCCGCAAGGCGCTGGCCAAGGCCGGCTGGGAAATCGACGATCTGGACCTGATCGAAGCCAACGAAGCCTTCGCTGCGCAGGCGCTGGGCGTTACGCGCGAACTGGGCTGGGATCTGTCCAAGGTCAACGTCAATGGCGGCGCCATCGCGCTGGGCCACCCGATCGGCGCTTCCGGCGCCCGCGTACTGGTGACACTGCTGCATGAAATGCAGCGTAGCGATGCCAAGAAGGGTCTGGCCACGCTGTGCATCGGCGGCGGCATGGGTGTGGCGCTAGCGGTCGAGCGCGCTTAATTCCGGCTTCAATCCGGCCTGCGCTTGGCGTAAGCCGGATTGATGAGCTGCGCCCACCCTCGCAAACCATACCCGAGCCAAAGGCTTGCGGATCTAGTTCCACAATTATTGATTAACATCATATAAACACTGAATATTCATCAGTACAATCGCATAGAAACTACCATTTCTAGCTGGTTCCAGTCTCGATCGCCACATCCTGTAATCGGATACTCTCGACAACCATAGTCGGCCACCGCCAAGCGGCGGCCATGATGCAGGGAATCGCATGCGCAACAACCAACCCGTCACCGGCTGCGAAAAGCCTTTCACCAGCGGCA
>NZ_JBOFOO010000162.1:0-11138 GCF_051659485.1 Craterilacuibacter sp.
TTGCCCAGCCAGGACGCCGCCAGATTGACGGCACCGGGCACATGCCCGCCCTGCTTGGCACCAGCTTCGGGCCAACCATTGAAATAGGCACTGGCACGCGTGTCCAGCGGCAGCGGATTGGTGGCGGCTGCTGCCGGCGTCCACGGCAGCGTACATGCCGCCAGCCACAACAAAGCGTGTGTTTTCATGTGATCTCCAGAATGGCCTGCGACCCCGCGATAAGGGAGTGCAGAAGCCAAGGCTGCGCAGCTTACAAGCCGGCGCAAGGCAAGGCAATGTGCTTGCCTGGTGAACGGCAGCTTCATTCCCCCACGCTTTCGATTGCCAACCCCCTGCCCCCGAATACGCTATACTGCCCCGCTTGCACCGGCCGCCATCCGCCGGTGCTTTTATTTTGACTCTACCGCAGTCGGCGCGGATGGATGCCGGACACCGGCTCGCCGCAGCAAGGAAACCGCATGACTACCTTCGCCGAACTAGGCCTGATCGAACCCATTGCCCGCGCCGTTGCCGACGCAGGCTATACCATCCCGACCCCTATCCAGCTGCAAGCCATCCCGCAGGTACTCAAGGGCGGCGATCTGCTGGCGGCGGCACAGACCGGCACCGGCAAGACCGCCGGCTTTACCCTGCCGCTGCTGCAACGCCTGGCCACCACACCGGTCAATAGCCGCGCCGGTCGTCCGCGCGCGCTGGTATTGACGCCGACCCGAGAACTGGCCGCCCAGGTTGCCGAATCGGTCAAGACCTATGGCCAGCACCTGAAGCTCAGCTCCATGGTGATGTTCGGCGGGGTCAGCATCAATCCGCAATACGCCCAGCTGCGCAAGCCCATCGATATCGTGATCGCGACCCCGGGCCGTCTGCTTGACCATGTACAGCAAAAAACCATAGACCTGTCGGCCGTCGAAATTCTGGTACTGGATGAAGCCGACCGCATGCTGGACATGGGCTTTATCCGCGATATCAAGAAGATTCTGGCCATCATGCCGCCACGCCGCCAGAACCTGCTGTTCTCGGCTACCTTCTCCGATGAAATCCGCACCCTGGCCGACGGCCTGCTGGATAACCCGCAACTGGTGGAAGTGGCACGCCGCAATACCTCCAGCGAACTGGTGACCCAGCGCGTGCATCTGGTTGACCGCGACAAGAAGACCGATCTGCTGATCAAGCTGATTCAGGACAATAACTGGCATCAGCTGCTGGTTTTCACCCGCACCAAGCATGGCGCCAACCGCCTGTCGGAAAAGCTGGACAAAGCCGGCATCCGCTCTGCCGCGATTCACGGCAACAAGAGTCAGGGTGCACGCACCAGCGCGCTGGCCAACTTCAAGTCGGGCGAACTGCAGGCTCTAGTCGCGACCGACATCGCCGCGCGTGGTCTGGACATCGACCAGCTGCCGTTTGTCGTCAACTTCGAACTGCCGAATGTGCCGGAAGATTATGTGCACCGTATCGGCCGTACCGGCCGTGCCGGCTCCAGCGGCGAAGCGGTGTCTCTGGTATGCGTGGATGAGCTGAAACTGCTGAAAGATATCGAGCATCTGATCAAGAAAAACATCGAGCGCTTCGAAGTTGCCGGCTACAAGGCCGACTTGTCGGTCAAGCCCGAGCCGCTACTCAAGCCGCGCCAGCCACAAGGCCGTAGCCAGGGCGGCCGTCAGGGCCAGAATGCCGGCAACGGCAATAATGCCCAGCGCGGTGCACCCGCCCAGCAAAAGCAGAAGACTGCCCATGCCCATCAGGCCAAACCGCATGGCCACGATGCACCCAAGCCGCAAGCCGCCAAGCCTGCCGGCCAGAGCCGTAGCAAACAGGCTCGCCCGCAATCGGCACTGTTCAGCCAGCCAAAACGCTAAAACCGGATGCGCTGCGGGCCGTCTGCATGACAGTCCGCAGCGAACAAGGTCTTGGCATCAGCACAATACGGCATCCGGCGTGATGCCCTGTGCGCCGGCAATACGCTTAAGGTGGGCCAGGCTCTCGATCTGGATCTGGCGCACCCGCTCCCGCGCCAAGCCCAATAGCTTGGCCACTTCCTCCAGCGTACACACCTCACTCCCGTTCAAGCCATAACGATGCTCGACCACCTGACGCTCCCGGTCCGGTAATTCTGCTAGCCAGCCTTGCAGATAACGCACCATTTCGGCATTGTTCAGCGCGACATCCGGCTCTTCCTGGTCAACATCGGCAATCGCATCGCCCACGCTCAAACCATGACCCACATCCAGAGGCGTATCCAGCGATGTCATACGCTGGTTCAGATTCATCATGCGGCGTACATCCTCCACCGGCATGCCTACATGCTTTGCGATTTGATCTATCGTGGGCTCCGTACCCCAGCGGCGTTCCAGTTCGCTTGCGGCTCGCAGATAGGTATTCAGCTCCTTGACCACATGCACCGGCAAACGGACGGTACGTGACAGGTTCATGATGGCGCGTTCGATATTCTGGCGTATCCAGCAAGTGGCATAGGTCGACAGGCGAAAGCCGCGGCTGACATCGAATTTTTCCACCGCATGCATCAAGCCCAGATTGCCTTCTTCGATCAGGTCCAGCAAGGGCAAACCACGATTCAGATAGTGTTTGGCGATGCTCACCACCAGGCGCAGATTGTGCTTGATCAGTAACTGCTGGGCTTCATGCTCGCCCGTAGCCATGCGCTCTGCCAATGCCCGCTCTTGTGCTGCAGTGAGCAGCTTACTACTGTTGATATCCTTCAGGTAAATCTGGACAATATCGACCAATTCCTCGTATTCAGCGCACTCTCCCTGCTGGGCATCACGCTCGTCCGCTATATCCAACATTCCCATTTCAAGCAAAACCTGTGCTGTATCACGCATCGCCGCCTCTTCCGCTGAAAGCAGACCGGGCCCGACAATGCTGCCCGGGCCCAGTAAATTCATAACCAATAAAAATACCTATTTGATTATTCTATTTCATATTAGAGAATAATAATAATGAAATATATCAATACGAAGCATGAGAAAAATCCATGCACGGAAAAGCCGGAATCTGATGTGAAAAAGCCACGCTTCGACATGCAATTAAGCAATCGATAGCGCCATATTAATGCAATTGCAATAGCAATGGTTACACTAGCAAGCAGTATCCGAGTGGCGAAAACACAAGGGATGAATCTGGCATCATGACAGACTACACACCCCGACAGGCGCAACAACAGCTCCTGCTATTGCTGGCCTACGGGCTTAGCATGGGCTTGGGCCATTTTCTGCTGCCCCCCCTTGCGGCCGGTCTGCTACCCGCTAGTTTGCTGGCGCTAGCCGCAAGCTTGCGTCTGGGCTGGCCTGCCATCCCCTCCTGGCTGCTCTGCGGCACACTACTGCTGTTTTTCCTGCCGCAGCAGAATGCAACGATCGTCTTTGCCCAGTTCTTGTTCTATTTCAGTTTGCTGCTACTCGCTGCGCTATGGACCCAAAGACAGCAACGCGCACACGCGGCTATCAGCAAACAAATCCAGACGGCAGACAGTCAAGCGCTGTACTACCAAACCATCGCGGCTTCCTCGCCTTTTCCCTTGCTGCTCAACCGGATTGAAGATGGCACCATCCTGTACAGCAACCAGCAGGCCAATCGGCTGTTCCGCAACCCGCTTGATCCTGAAAGCCTATTACGGGTTCAGGATTTTTATGTTGATCCAGACAAGCGCGCGCGTGCCAATATCACGCTGATGAACGTGGGGGCGCAAAGCGAGCAGGAGGCCGAGCTGATCGATGGCCAAGGGCGGCACTTCTGGGCGCTGATCTCCAGCAACTGGTTGCGCATCAACAACGAATTACTGGTCTTGAGCGCCATCTACGACATCAGCGAGCGCAAGCAGCTGGAAATACGCCTGCAAGCCGGTAACGCCTCACTGCAACAACATGTGCAAGAAATCGAGCGCCTGCAGCATGGGCTACGCGAGCAGGCGCTAACCGACGTGCTGACCGGGGTATTCAACCGTCGCCACCTAGAGAGCATCATGCCCAGTACGCTCAAGGTTCTGCAGCGGCAGGCCAGCCCGTTGGGCGTACTGATGCTGGATGCCGACCACTTCAAGAAAATAAACGATAACTACGGTCACAAGAGCGGGGACCTGGTGCTCGCTGCCATCGGCAAGACGCTGCGGGATTTTTTCCGCGACAGCGACATCGTCTGCCGCTATGGCGGGGAAGAGTTTGTGGTGATGTTGCCCGGCACTTCACTGGAGCAGACAGAAATCAAGGCCGGCCAGTTGCGGCGCAAGATCGAACAACTGCGGGTGACGGCTGTCGATGGCCAGATACTGCAATTCACCGTGTCTATAGGCGTCTCCGCCTACCCCTTGCATGGCGACGATGCCGAAACCCTGATCCATGCAGCAGATGATGCGCTGTACCGGGCCAAGGCCGACGGACGCAATCGTGTTTATTGCGCCCATCTGAGCACCGAGGCCAAATACTAAGCCGTGTTAATATTGCGCCATGGAACTCTACCGCTTCTTGCAACAACAAGGCTTCGGCAGCCGCAAGGAATGCCGCAAACTGCTCGAATACGGTCTCGTTGAAATCAACGGCGAGATCAACGACAACTGGCGTGCCGACGTTTCGGCCGCCGACATCCGCACTCTGGTCGTCGATGACGAACCGTGGCAAGTCCTGCACGGCCCGGTTTATATGATGCTCAACAAGCAGGCAGACACCGAAACCTCGCACAAGCCGCTACATCACCCCAGCGTCTACTCGCGCTTGCCGCCGCAGTTCACCAATCTGGGCGTCAGTGCGGTCGGGCGCCTCGATGCCGATACCACCGGCCTGTTGCTGCTGACCACCGACGGCCAGTTCATCCACGCGCTGACTTCGCCCAAGAAACAGGTGCCAAAATGCTACCGCGTGACACTCAAGCACCCGGCAAGCGACGCGTTGCTGCAACAGCTAAGCTCGGGTGTACTGCTCCGGGATGAGGACGAAGCACTTGCGGTCGACGCTGTCGAGCGCATCGAGACCCACACCATCGACATGACCATCAGTCAGGGCCGCTACCATCAGGTCAAGCGTATGGTCGCCGCAGCCGGTAACCGGGTGAACGCGCTGCATCGCATCGCCATCGGCCCCTTGCCACTGGCGGATCTCGCCCCCGGCCAATGGCGTTTCCTGACCCCGACCGAACTTGCCAGCCTGGGTTTTAGCGGCTGAACTCGCCGCGACACAAAGCAAAACCCCCGCATTTCGCGGGGGTTTGTTGTTTGAAGAGGTCATCCGCTCTCAAGCGGCGGCCAAGGCAATCGCCAGCGCCTGCTTGCGGTAGCGCTCGGCAGCATCCGGCTTGTCCAGACTAGACAGCAAGTCGGCCAGCTGGGCATAAACCTGCAAGGTAGGCTGCACCGACAGGCTCGCCTCCAGATAGCTTTGCGCCTTGCCCCACAGCTTTTGTTCCCGGGCGAGGCAGCCCAGTGCAAACAGCAGTTGATGGTCGCGTGGCCGGAACTTCAGCCAGGCTTCAGCCTCCTTGATCAGCTCGACCCGCTTGGATGGGCTGATCTGTCCTGCCGTGCGCGCCAACAATAAAGCGAGCTCGGGCGCATCCTCATCGGCCGCCAGACTGGTCGCGACCAGTACCGCCGCCGCATCAAAGCTCCCCAATTCGGCCAGACGCCCGGCAACCTGAACGACGAGTTCGACATTACCGCGCTCGACTTCCGGAATCTTGCGCCACCAGGCGCTGATCTCTTCGCCACCGGCAAAACCGGCCAGCTGCTGGGTGTAAGCAGCCAGACGATAGCGCCGGGCTTGTGCCGCATCCAGCGCATCCGACTTAAGCAGCTTCTCGCTCAACTGCAGCACGGCATCCGGCTGCTTGAGCTTGAGGCGGATCTTGAGCTCCAGCTTGAGCGCCGAAGTCAGATTGGACGAGATCGCACGCGCACGCTCGATTGCAGCCAGAGCTTCCAGCGGCTGCTTGGCCTCGTAGCGCAACTCGGCCTCCAGCATATGGCGTGCCAGTTGCAGACGCTCGGGCAAGCCTTCCAGCTGGGTCAGATATTCGTCCCTATGCGCCAGATCATTGGTCTGCGCTGCCGAACGCGCGGCGATCATCAGTGCCAGCGCGCGGTTTTCTACGGCAAACTCATCTTCCACCGCCTTGTTTGCCTCGCGTTCGGCCTTCTGGTAACGCCCCTCGAAAAAAGCCACTGCCGCTTCACGCAGTGCATGACGCGAAGCCTTGAGCTTTTTTTGACGCTGAAACGCACGGACTTCTTCCGGCAGGCGTACCGCCATTGCCACCAGGCGCAGCGCACCATGTGCCAGAAAAATCAGTACGATGATGCTGACAATCAGCAGGTTAAACGAGACTTCCATGCGGTAAGGCGGGAAGAATAAAATGGCATAGCCGGTATTGACGGTGGCAGCCAGACCCAACAGCACCGCCAAGGCAAACAGGCCGATAATCCACAAGACAAACTTCACGGTTTCACCTCCATGCGCTCTTGTGCATCACGTACCGTTTTAAGGGTGACCCCCAAGTCCGGCAGTACCACATCCAGCGGCGCATCTTTGAATCCGTTCAGTGTCGCCAGCCATTGCTGGGTTGCCGGCGCATCGCGGTCGAAATAGCGTTCTACATAGCTGCGTGCGGCAACAATATCGGCATTGAAGGTTTCACCCATGCGCCCCTGCAAGGCGATACGGGCATCCAGCAGACGCATTTTCAGGTTTTCACGCAGGAAGAAAGCCTGCTCGGGCGACAGCAATAGCGCCTCCGGCTTATCCATGCGGCGGATACGGACCAGCTCGCCGATGCTGGCCGACAGATCGGACAGCGCACGCTCCCACCATGAGGCATGCGCCGGCAAGGCGGCACGCGTGGCAGAGACCGGTGCCAGGCGGTGATGGTCGACCGCCAGCGGCAGGGTGTCGACCAGCAGCATCAGCTGGTCGAGCTTGAGGGTCATGCCGACATTATCCAGATAGGGCAGCGCCTTGAGCTCGATCAGATCCTTGCTGACCGACTTTTTCAGGCTGATCAGCTGCGGGCTGTCAAAGCGCGCCAGACGGGCATCGACCATTTCCAGTGCCGACACGGCTGCCGGCACATTGCCGGCCAGTTGCAGTTGCTGGCTGGCAATGGACAGGGTGTGCTCGATCTCGGCCAGCAACCAGTCGCTGCGGTTGCGTGTCAGCTCCTGATACATGCCTTCCAGCGTGGCATATTGCCCGGCCGACTGATTGACGCGCGCCTCCAGCAAGGCCAGCTTGGCATCGGTAGCCTGCAAAGCGCCTAGCGTGGCAGCACTTTGCTCGCGCAAGACTCGCGCCGAACCGCCGGCATCCGCCAGGCTTTGTGCCAGCGACAGACGCGCCTGATCCAGCGTTAAACGGGTTTCGTAATATTGCCAGCCAGACAGGCCCAGCGCCGCGAGCGCCACGATCAGCGCAAGATTAAGGGAACGGCGGCCTTGAGCCGTAACGGGAATATCGGTAATCGGGGTGTCGCTCATGGATAGTAAAGACCACGCTGAGGTTCGACAAAGCGGGACAGATGCCCGCACTAGTCTTCATTGTAACGTCAAGCTCATGACGACGGCCAGTAAAGGGGAATCAGAACGCAGGGAGTGTGGTTTGGCAAGGTGCCGGAATGGGGAGTGGGGAGTGGGGAGTGGGGAGCTTCGCCAAGCGGGCGGCCGTGTCAAGCCGCCTTGCCGCCCACGCCCCCCTTGTCCTTTGCCGGTCTAACCCGCCAGCAACATCGCCACCTGGCGCAAGCCCGGCCATGGCTCGCCCTGCGCCGCGCCCTTGATCTGGCGGTCGACTTCGGCACACTGGGTCAGCGCATCCATCAGCTTGCGCGGCCCGATGCGGCGCAGTGCCGGTTCGGCCAGCTTTTGCCGCTCGCCCCACAGCTTGAGTTCACGCGACATTTCACGGGCATTGCGCCCGTCTTTCATGCCCTGACGCAGCTTGAGCAGCATGCGCACATCCTCGGCCAGCGCCCACAATACCAGCACCGGCGCTTCGCCCTCGGCTTCCAGCCCTTCCAGCATGCGCACCACGCGGGCCGCATCCCCTTGCAGCCAGGCCGACGACAGATGAAAGACATCGAAACGCGCCACGTTGGCCACCGCCTCGCGGACCTGCTCGAGGGTGAGCTCGGCCTGCGGATACAGCAGCGCCAGCTTGTCGACTTCCTGCCGTGCGGCCAGCAGATTACCCTCGACCCTGTCGACAAAGAAGGCCAGCGCCTCGCTGCCCATGCCCTGTCCCTGTGCCTTAAGCCTGCGCGCCACCCAGTTCGGCAGTTCGGTACGCGTCACCGCCTTGGCGTCGATTTCCAGCGCCGATTTTTGCAGGGCGGTAAACCATTTCCCCTGCAACTGCACCCGCTCCAGCTTGGGCAGAATCACCAGTGTAATGGTGTCCGGCGGCGGATTGGCCGCCAGACGCTGCAAGGCCTCGCTCCCCTCGGCACCGGGCTTGCCCGACGGGATGCGCACTTCCAGTAGCTTGAGCGAGGCAAACAGCGACACGCTATTCATGGCATTGGCGAGCGCCGACCAGTCAAAGCCCGGCTCTACCGTCAGCACCTCGCGCTCCAGATAACCGGCCTTGCGGCCCGCCTCGCGGATGGCATCCGCGGCCTCCAGTGCCAGCAGCGTTTCTTCGCCGTGGATCAGATACAGCGGCGCCATGCCACGCCCGAGCAGGCTTTTAAGCGCCTCAGGGCTGGCCTGTGACATTCGCCGGCCCCGCTGCTGCCGCATCCGTTTGTGGACGCTGGATATAAGCCAGGCGACGCACCAGCTGATTGGCTGCTTCACGCTGCATGCCGGCCCACAACTGCGCTTCTTCCTGTTCCTTGCCCAATACCACTTGCTCCGAGTACGACATCTGGCGGCGTACCACCACATTCAGCGGCACCGGGTCATCCGAATGGCGGAAGATCAGCGTGGCACTCTGGCGCAGCGTCAGCTGATATTCGCTAACCTTGCCGGCACGGTTGACGGTCAATACATCCTTGCTGGTGGACTCCGGCGCCATCTGCAGCACGGCATCGGCGGCGACCCCCTTGCCTGGCAGGCCGACACGGCCATCCCGCTTGAGCTCGACCAATACCTGATTGTAAACGGCACCGCTGCCATCGACGGACAGGCTGGCAAACGGCATCGCCTTGAGCGGCCCGCCCAGCCCGCGCAGATGAAAACCGCAAGCCCCCAGCGACAGCGTCAGCAAGGCCGCGGAACTCCAAGCAAGCATACGATTCATGTTTTCCCCAGATAAAACAAATTTTTCTAACCCCACCTTAAAAAGCCGGGTCACCCCGGCTTTTTAAGGTGGCAGACAATCAAACGACAATATTCACCAGCCGGCCCGGTACCACGATAATTTTCTTCGCCGGCTTGCCTTCCATGAATTTCTGGATATTTTCATGCGCCAAGGCAGCCGCTTCGATCACATCGCGTCCGGCATCGGCAGCCACCACCACGCTACCGC
Organism: Craterilacuibacter sp.; assembly: GCF_051659485.1. NCBI lineage: Bacteria > Pseudomonadati > Pseudomonadota > Betaproteobacteria > Neisseriales > Neisseriaceae > Craterilacuibacter > Craterilacuibacter sp. The sequence continues at coordinate 9,468 of NZ_JBOFOO010000162.1, forward strand.
GCAACTTGCCGCACACCTGCACCATCAGCTCGATCTCGCTCTTCACCAAGGCGGCGGCATCGACTTCAGGCCAGGCCTGATCCAGCAAAGCGGTACCCGGCTTGAGTTCGGTCCACAGCGCTTCGCAGATATGCGGCACGACAGGGGCCAGCAGAATGACCGCAGTTTCCAGCACTTCCTGTGCCACGGCGCGACCGGCCGCATCCGCACAATCGGTCTTGTCGTAGGTATTCAGCAGCTCCATCACCGCAGCGATCGCGGTATTGAACTGCTGGCGACGGCCATAATCATCGGCCACTTTCTGGATGGTGGCATGCAGCTTGTAGCGCAGATCCTTCAGGCCGGACGACAGCTCGCCCGAGGTGTATTTGTCGGTCACGCCGGCCGCCACATATTCGCCGCTCACGCGCCACAGGCGTTTGAGGAAGCGGAATGCGCCTTCAACTCCGGCATCCGACCACTCCAGACTCTGGTCCGGCGGCGCGGCAAACATCATGAATAGACGCGCGGTATCGGCGCCGTACTGTTCGATAAAGGCCTGCGGATCGACACCATTGTTCTTGGATTTGGACATCTTCTCGATGCCGCCCACCGTCACCGGCAGCCCGTCTACGCGGTGGGTAGCGGCAATCACCTTGCCCTTGGCATCGCGTTCCAGCACCACATCGACCGGTGCGATCCAGTCTTTGGAACCGTTAGGCAGCTCGCGGTAGAAAGTTTCGCAGATCACCATGCCCTGGGTCAGCAGGCTCTTGAACGGCTCGCTGGACGACACTAAGCCTTCGTCGCGCATCAGCTTGTGGAAGAAGCGTGCGTACAACAGGTGCAGAATGGCGTGCTCGATACCGCCCACATACTGGTCGACTTGCAGCCAGTAGTCGGCCGCTTTCTTGTCCACCATGGCAGTGTCGCACTGCGGGCTGGCGTAGCGTGCGTAGTACCAGCTGGACTCCACGAAGGTATCCATGGTGTCGGTTTCGCGGCGGGCAGCGCCACCGCACTTCGGGCAACTGGTTTCGTAGAATTCCGGCATCTTGGCCAGCGGGCTGCCGGCGCCATCCGGAATCACGTTCTCAGGTAATACTACCGGCAGGTCTTTTTCCGGTACCGGCACATCGCCGCAGCACGGGCAATGGATGATAGGAATCGGGCAGCCCCAGTAGCGCTGGCGGCTGATGCCCCAGTCGCGCAGGCGGTACTGGGTCTTCTTGGCGCCGGCAGCCTTGGTTTCCAGCGCCACAACGATGGCATCGAACGCAGCAGCAAAATCCTTGCCGTCGAATTCGCCGCTATTCATGGTCACCAGTGAACCGTCCTTGGACGCGTACCATTCTTTCCAGACACCGGCATCGAAGTCGTTGTCGCCGGCACGCGGCGCGTAGACCTGCACAATCGGCAGCGCATATTTATTGGCAAAAGCAAAGTCGCGTTCGTCGTGCGCCGGCACCGCCATCACCGCGCCTTCGCCATAACCCATCAGCACATAGTTGGCGACCCATACCGGCAAGCGTGCGCCGGTCAGCGGGTGAACCACGAACAGGCCGGTGTCCATGCCCTTCTTTTCCATGGTCGCCATATCGGCTTCGGCCACCGAGCCGGCCTTGCATTCGGCGATAAAGCCCTGCATGGCCGGATTACCGGCAGCAGCCTGCGTCGCCAGCGGATGTTCGG
>NZ_JBOFOO010000163.1:0-15864 GCF_051659485.1 Craterilacuibacter sp.
TGGGTGATGGCATCAGCATTTCCATCATCGTGCTGCTGGCCTTCCTCGCGCAGCGCGCCCTGTCGCTGGCGTTCTATCGTGACCTGCAGTTTGGTCTGGCCGGGCCAGACCCGGCGCTGGTCGGCAAGCTCAACGATGCCGAGGCCATGAATGCGGAGATCGCACGCGAACTGCAAAGCGTGCGCCAGTACAACGAGGTGTTGCGCCAGCAACTGGCCCATATCAGCCAGGAGACCGAACAGGCCGCCTTCGATATCACCGAACGCCTGCAAGCCATCGACGTGGTCGTCACCCGCTTGGACAGCTTTGTCACCGAGACGGCCGGACGCTCCAGCCAGATCGTCAACCTGTCGGAGCATAATATTTCCGAAAATGCGCAGCTGATTTCACGCATGGAAATCTATATCCGCGAACGCATGGACGAGGTGAGCCAGGATCGCCAGCGCATAGAGGCCATCGCCAGAGAGGCCGATGAACTGGGCCAACTGGTGACCCTGATCAAACAGATCTCCGGCCAGACCGACCTGCTGGCACTCAATGCCGCGATCGAGGCGGCACATGCCGGCGAAGCCGGGCGCGGCTTCGCCGTCGTCGCCGACGAAGTACGCAAGCTCTCGACCGCGACCGATGCCGCCGTCGGCAAGATCAACGACGGCATCCATGCAATCAGCGCTTCGATCCGCCAGCAGTTCCAGGAAAAGATCTCGCACAGCAAGATCGACGAGGAACAGCTGGCGCTGGGCCAGTTCTCCACCCAGCTCTCCAGCCTGGGCGCCGGCTATCAGAGCCTGCTCGAACAGGACATGCATGTACTGGAAACGGTGCGCGGCGCCAGCAGCGAGCTGGCCGGCATGTTCATGGAAGCCCTGGCCAGCGTGCAGTTCCAGGACATCACGCGCCAGCAGATCGAGCAGGTGCAGCAGGCGCTGATCCGGCTGGATGAGCACTGCGAGCACCTGTCGGCACGCATGCTGGCCGCGCGCGACCAAGACTTTCATTACACCCCGCTGGATGAGCGGCTGGAGGCACTGTACGCCTCCTATGTCATGGCCTCGCAGCGCACGACCCACCGCGAGACGCTGCAGGATGGCGGCCCGCGCGAAACGGATTCCGCCAAGATCGAGCTGTTCTAAAGGAGCGACAGATGGGCGATACGGTACGGCTGGCCCTGAGCCAGGATCTGGTGATCGAAAATGCACACGCACTCAAACCGCAGCTAGTGGATGCGCTCGAACACGCCGCTCACTTGGAGCTGGATCTGGAGCAGGTCAGCGAAATGGACAGCGCGGGACTGCAATTGCTATTGCTCGCCCGGCGCGAAGCCGAACGGCAAGGCAAGACGCTGCATATCCGCGGCTGCAACGACAGCCTGCGCCAGACGCTGGCATTCTGCCGTCTTGGCAGCCTGCTTGGCGATGAAGCGCAGCCAGCGGCAAACGGACAGGACCGGGGCGCGCCATGGATGAACTGACCGGCGTATTTATCCAGGAAGGACGCGAGCAGTTGCTGGCGTTGGAGAACGGCCTGCTCGAGCTTGAGCAGCGGCCGGACGACAGGGACAATATCAACAGCATCTTCCGCGCGGCGCATACCATCAAGGGCGCATCGGGGGTGATCGAGTGCCACTTTATCGAAGGCTTCATGCATAAGGTAGAGAATGTGCTCGACCGGCTGCGCAATGGCGAGATTCAGGTATCGGATGCGCTGGACAGCCTGCTTTTGCGCTGCTGCGACCACCTGAATCTGCTGATGGGCGTACTCGAATCGGGCAAGGCCGAACCGCCGGATGACGTGCAGGCAGCCGGCAGCCTGCTGCTGGCCGAACTGGCCGCCCGCAGCGGCACGCCCGCCCCAGCCGCGCAGACTGAGGTCATCGCGCCCCCTTGCGAGCCTGATCCCAACAGGGATGTCTGGCATGTCTCGGTGCGCTTCGGCCCCGATGTGATGCGCGGTGGACTGGATCCGCTGGCCTTTATCCGCTATCTGGGCTCACTGGGCGAAGTCGTCGCCCTGGAAACGGTGCCCGATGCGATGCCACCGGCGGCAGACATGGATCCTGAATCCTGCTACCTCGGTTTCGAGGTCAGGTTGAGCGCCCATGTCGACAAGGCCACCATCGAAAACGTATTCGATTTCTGCCGCGATGAATGCGAACTGCACATTCTGCCGCCACAAAGCCGGCTGGCCGCCTATATCGAGCTGATCGGCAAACTGCCGGAAGACGAAATGCGCTTGGGCGAGATTCTGGTGCGCTGCGGCGCACTGACCGAGGCCGAACTGCAACAGGGGCTGGATCTACAACATGCCGCGCGCAGCGGAGAGACCTCCGTCCTTGCCCCGCCCCAGATCGGCGAAATTCTGATCGAGCAGAAAGTCGTACACAAGGAACTGGTCGAAGCGGCCATCAGCCGGCAAAGTCAGGTCAGCGAGAAAAAATCGGTCGAGGCGCGCCTGATCCGGGTACAGGCCGACAAGCTCGACCAGCTGATCGATCTGGTGGGCGAACTGGTGATCGCCGGCGCCTCGGCCAATCTGCTGGCCACAAAAAGCGGACAGAGCCAACTGGTCGAAACCACTTCCATCCTGTCGCGACTGGTGGAAAACATCCGAGATGCGGCCTTGCAGCTGCGCATGGTACAGATCGGCGAGACCTTCAACCGCTTCAACCGCGTGGTGCGCGATGCCTCGCGCGAACTGGGCAAGGAAATCGAGCTGAAGATTTCCGGCGCCGACACCGATCTGGACAAATCGGTGGTCGAGAAGATCGGCGACCCGCTGATGCACCTGGTGCGCAACTCAATGGATCACGGCATCGAACTGGCCGATAAGCGCGAGGCTCAGGGCAAGCCGCGCTGCGGCACCGTCTCGCTCAATGCCTTCCACGACTCCGGCAGCATCGTGATCGAGGTCAGGGACGACGGCGCAGGTCTGCCACGCGACAAGATTTTTGACAAGGCGGTCGAAAAAGGCCTGATCCAGCCGAGCCAAACCCTCAGCGACCAGGAGATCATCAATCTGATCTGGGAGCCGGGTTTTTCCACCGCCGAACAGGTCACCAACCTGTCCGGGCGCGGCGTCGGCATGGATGTGGTACGGCGCAATATCCAGAGCCTGCGCGGTAGCTGCGAAGTCAGCTCCAGCGAGGGCCAGGGCACCACCTTCTCCATCCGCCTGCCGCTGACACTGGCCATCATCGACGGCTTCCTGGTCGGGGTGGGCAAATCCACTTACGTCATCCCGCTGGACTCGGTGATCGAGTGCATTGAGCTTAAAGAAAGCAGCAGCCGCTGCGCCTTCCTCAACCTGCGCGGCGAGGTGCTGCCCTTTATCCGGCTGCGCGAGCTGTTCGGGATGGGCGGCCCCAGGCCGGAGCGGGAGAGCGTAGTGGTGGTCCAGTACGCCGGCACCAAGGCCGGCATCGTAGTGGATCAGCTGATGGGAGAATTCCAGACGGTGATCAAGCCGCTGTCGGGAATATTCCAGCAACTGCGCGGCATCGGCGGCTCCACCATCCTGGGCAGCGGCGAAGTAGCCCTGATTCTGGAAGTGCAGGCACTGGTGCAGCGGGCATCCCGCAACGAAGAACACGAGGCACGCAAGGGCAGTTCGCCCCGGCTGGCCGCAACAATTTGACCATTTTCACACCGTGGAGAAACGGCATGTTGAACAACCTGAAAATCGGCACGCGACTGGCCATCGGCTATACGGCGATCCTCGCACTGCTGCTCGCCATGGCGCTGACCAGCTATACCCGCATCAACACCCTGTCGCATGAAATCGACACCACGGTACAGGACCGCTTCCCCAAGGTGGTCCAAGCCAATCAGATTATCGATGCGGTGAACAACATTGCCCGCCAACTGCGCAACGCCTACATCTTCACCGGCACCGAACAGGACAAGTCGCTGGCGACGGTGGCCGAACAGCGCAAGGTGATTACCGAGCGTCTGGCCACTCTGGAAAAAACCATCACCAGCGAAGAGGGTGTCGTCTTGCTGGACAAGATCAAGCTCACCCGCAACAACTATGTCGAAGACCAGGAACAGCTGATCGAGCTGATCAAGGCTGACAACCGGGAGGCAGTCTCCGCGCTGCTGCAAGGAGACCTGCGCACCACCCAAACAGCCTATATCGGCGCGGTAAACGAGCTGATCGACTACCAGACCAAGCTGATGAATGAGTCCGGCGAGGCAGCAGCAGAACTGTCGCAGCAGACGCAGCAGCTACTGATCTTGCTTGGCGGCATTGCCGTCACCCTGACCCTGCTGATCGGTTTCGTGATCACGCGCAGCATCACCCGTCCGCTGGGCGAGGCCGTCGGCGCCGCGAAAAAGATGGCAGCCGGTGACTTCAGTTTCACGCTAGAGAACAGCAGCCGAGACGAAGTGGGTGAGGTGGCGCGTGCCGTCGCCGCCGTCCAAGCCTCGGTGCAGGCCATGGCGGCGGACACCCGCCTGCTGAGCCTGGCCGCCGTCGAAGGGCGCCTCGCCACCCGCGCCGAAGCCGGCAAGCATCAGGGCGAATTCAAGTCCATCGTCAGCGGCGTCAACGACACCCTGGATGCGGTGATCGGTCCGCTGCAAGTGGCCGCCGACTACGTCGCGCGCATCGCCCGTGGCGACATCCCAAGCAAGATCAGCGACAGTTACAACGGCGACTTCAACCAGTTGAAAAACAACCTGAACACCTGTATCGAAGCGGTCAACCGCCTGATTGCCGATGCCCGGCAGCTTTCCGAGTCGGCGGTTGCAGGCCAGCTCGACACCCGTGCCGATGCCAGCTTGCATCAGGGCGACTTCCGCAGCATTGTCACTGGCGTCAACGACACCCTCGACGCCGTGGTGTCCCCTGTCCGTGATGTGCAGCGGGTCATGGCCGCGATGGAACAGGGCGACATGACGCAGTCCATCACTGCGCAGTACCAAGGCGATTTTGCCGCACTGGCGGGTGCCATCAACAACACGATCGCCAAGCTCTCGGACACCATCGCCCAGATCACCACTGCAGCCGATGCACTGTCCAATGCCGCCGGTCAGGTCTCCGCCACCGCCCAGTCGCTGTCGCAGTCCTCCTCCGAACAGGCCGCATCGGTCGAGGAGACCACCGCCAGCCTGGAGCAGATGACCGCTTCGGTCGCACAGAATACCGAAAACGCCCGCGTCACCGACAATATGGCCTCCAAAGCCGCCCGTGAAGCCGGCGAAGGCGGCAGCGCGGTCGGCAAGACTGTCGAGGCGATGAGCTCCATCGCCGACAAAATCGGCATCATCGATGACATTGCCTACCAGACCAACCTGTTGGCGCTAAACGCCGCCATCGAGGCTGCGCGCGCCGGAGAACATGGCAAGGGCTTCGCGGTGGTCGCCGCCGAAGTGCGCAAGCTGGCCGAGCGCAGCCAGGTGGCGGCACAGGAGATCGGCGAGTTGGCCGGTTCCAGCGTGAAAATGGCCGAGCGCGCCGGCCGCCTGCTCGAAGAGATGGTGCCTTCGATCCAGAAGACCTCCGATCTGGTGCAGGAAATTTCCGCTGCCTCCGAAGAGCAGTCCACCGGTGTGTTGCAGATCAACAATGCGATGGGCCAACTGAACAAGGCGACCCAGCAGAATGCCTCCGCGTCCGAAGAGCTAGCCGCGACCGCAGAAGAACTGGGCGGCCAGGCCGGGCAACTGCAGCAGCTGATGGACTTCTTCTCGGTCGGCGCCAGCCAGCAGCGCGGCAAGGCACGGCCGGCCGCAGCCGTACGCGCCCCGACCCCGGTGGCGAGCAGTCGTACGCTCGCGGCCAGAAGCCACGTGACGGCCGTCTTCGACGAAGCCGATTTCGAAAAATTCTGAGAGGGAGCGCAATGGGACCCGCAGTCCAGACGCCACAGCGACCCGCCAGCAAGCTGACGCCGCATGCGAGCACGCCACAGCAGTACCTGACATTTACCCTGCGCGGCGAAGTGTTCGCCGTCGCCATCCTCAATGTGAAGGAAATCATCGAGTACGGCACGGTCACCGAAATCCCGATGATGCCCGGCTTTATCCGCGGGGTGATCAACCTGCGCGGCAGCGTGGTGCCGGTGATCGACCTCTCCTGCCGTTTCGGCGACCACGCGACCGAGATTTCGCGGCGCACCTGTATCGTCATCATCGAACTGCAAGAGGGAGACAACCGCCAGGATATCGGCGTGATGGTCGATGCGGTACTGGAAGTGCTGGAGATCGCACCGCCCGAAATCGAGCCGACGCCCTCCTTCGGCGCACGCATCCGCACCGACTTTATCCAGGGCATGGGCAAGGTGAACGGCAAGTTCGTGATTATCCTCGATGTGTCGTGCGTGCTGTCGATCGAGGAGATCTCGATGCTGGCGCACGTCGCCGACACCCTGCCAGCCGAGGTCTGAGCTCACCATGACCGACTACGCAGTCCTGCCGCCGCGCGAGATCGAGCGCCTCGCGCTCAATATCCGCCCCGGTGAGTGGGTGGTGGAACAGCAACGCCCGATCGCCACCCTGCTGGGCTCCTGCGTCGCGGTCTGCCTGATCGACACCGGTCTGCCGCTGGCCGGCATGAACCATTTCATGCTGCCGCAGATGCACAATAGCCGCCATGCCGACGAGGATATTCTACTGGCCGGCGATGCCTGCATGGAGGCCCTGCTCAATGCCATGCTCAAGCTGGGTGCCGCCCGCCACCGTATCCGCGCCAAAGCCTTCGGTGGCGGCAATATGATCGACGGCCCCCGGCCCGAGTTGCGCTCCATCGGCCAGCGCAATGCAGACTTCACCCAGTCCTGGCTCGCACGCGAGCACATCCCGCTGCTGGCCAGCGATTTTCTCGGCCCTTGGTCGCGCAAGGTGCTACTGATCCCCGCCACCGGGGATGCCTGGTGCCGGCGCGCAGGTGTCGGCGCAGGCCAGGCCCAGACACTGCGGCGTGATGAGCAGGCCTATGCCGAGTCGCTGCGCCAGCCGCACAACGAATCCAAAACCACCCGCGTCGAGTTGTTCTGATGCCTGAAACCGCACTCTCCGTACAGGAATTCACCCTGCTGCGCCAGCTGATCTACCGCATCGCCGGCGTCCATCTGGCTGACAGCAAGCGGCCGCTGGTGATGGGCCGCCTGCAAAAGCGGCTACATGAACTGCAACTGGATAGCTATCTACAGTACTACCAACTACTCACCGACGAGCGCCATCCGCAGGAGTTGCAGACCATGGTCAACCTGCTGACCACCCACGAAACCTATTTTTTCCGCGAGTCGCAGCACTTCGACTATCTGCGCGACCAGATTCTCGCCAAGCGCCAAAGCCGCGCGCCGTTCCGGGTCTGGAGCGCGGCCTGCTCCAGCGGCGAGGAGGCCTATACGCTGGCGATGCTGCTATCCGAACACCTGCCGCATGCGCAGTGGGAAGTGGTTGGCTCGGACATCAGCACCCATGAGCTGGAGAAAGCCAGGCGCGGCCACTACCCGCTGGCCCGCCATGAAGGCATCCCGCCGGCCTGGCTGAAAAAATACTGTCTGAAGGGCGTGCGGACACAGGAGGGCAGCTTTCTGGTCTCATCCGCACTACGCGAGCGGGTCCGTTTCAGCCAGATCAACCTGACGCAGCCCATTGCCACCACGCACGGCAGCTTCGATCTCATTTTCCTGCGCAATGTGATGATTTATTTCAACAATGAGACCAAGCGCCAAGTGATCGGCCATATCCTGCCGCATCTGGCGCCGGGGGGGTATCTGTTTATCGGCCACGCGGAAACCCTGAGCGGTATCAGCGAAGGCCTGGTCAGCGTGCGCCCGACCATCTACCGGAAGCTAGATGCATGAGCGCCAAGCTGAGCGTTATGATCATCGACGATTCGGCCGTGGTACGCAAAGACGTATCCCGCCTACTCTCGGCCACGTCCGATATCGAGGTCATCGCCACCGCCGCCGACCCCGTATTTGCCATCGCCAAGCTGCGCCAGCGCTGGCCGGACGTGATCATGCTCGGCATCGAAATGCAGCATGTGGACGGCCTCGCCTTCCTGCGCAAGATCATGACCGAGCGCCCGACGCCGGTGGTGATCTGCTCTTCGCTGGCCTACGACGACAAGCGCGTCTGTCAGGATGCACTGGCGGCAGGCGCGGTGGCCATCCTGCCCAAACCTAAGAGCGGCCTGCAGACCTACCTGCACGACGCCGCCGACGAGATCATGCAGGTGCTACGCAGCGCCGGCCGTACCCCGCTGCCGGCACGCAAAATCTCTAGCGCACGCAGCGCATCCAGGACAGTCTCCAAAACAACGGCCAAAACCATCAGCCTCAGACCGCGCGAGACCACCCTAGCCCTGCCGAAAGCGCCGCTGATCGCGATCGGCGCCTCCACCGGCGGCACGCTGGCGCTGGAGCAGCTGCTTGTCCGGCTGCCGCCCGACTGTCCCGGCATCGTGATCGTCCAGCACATGCCGGAAAAATTCACCAAACTGTTTGCCCTGCGACTGAACAGCCTGTGCGCGCTTGAAGTACGCGAGGCCTGCGATGGTGACCGCGTACATGCCGGCTGCGTCCTGATCGCGCCGGGCGGACGGCATATGAAGCTGCTGCGCCGTGGCACGCAATACCATGTTGCGGTCACGGACGGAGAACGGGTGAACCGGCACAAGCCCTCGGTAGACGTGCTGTTCCACTCGGTAGCGCAGGCGGCGGCATCCAGCGCGCTGGGCATCATTCTGACCGGCATGGGCAGCGATGGCGCGCTCGGACTCAAGGCCATGCACGACGCCGGCGCCCGCACCTTGGCCCAGGACGAGGCCAGTTGCGTGGTCTACGGCATGCCGGCCGAGGCGGTCCGCCTCCAAGCCGTCGACCACATTCTGGCGCTGGATGCCATAGCGGATGCGATCAAGGCATTTTGCAGACGGTCGCACCTGAACCGCCCTCCGTATACCGGTCGTCCTGCTCCACTGGCACCCTGAATCCGCCCTGCAATGATCAGCCTATGCTCGCTGACGAGGCACAAAACGCGCCAATATAGATAGCAGGCAATCAAATGCTTGTACCAACCTTTGGGCTATCGTTTAAAATTGGGTCGATATTCAGCTAAGCACCGGTTTCGAATGAACAGCCCTCCCAATAAACAGCAGGCAGCAATGGAAAGTGTGGCGGCCCTTGCGGCCCAAGCCCAGATCCAGTCCGAATCCATCATCGTCCTGAGCGCTGACGGTGATGCCGTCTATGCAGTCCTGCGTAAACTGCGCACCCAGACCGCGCTCGCCGATTATTTTCGCGTACAACTGCGTGCACACTCCAGCGCCCGCGGGATGGAATGGACAGTACTGCAAGGCGACGAGGCGCACTGGCACGACACATGCAACTACGCAGAGGTATGGGTCGACCATGGCAGCAGCAGCATCGGTTTCGGGCCCAACGGAGGGGTTCAGGCGAGCGCAGCCCTGAGCAGCAAAGGCATTGCCGCCTATCTGTTTGCCCAGACCATACTGTGGGCCAAAAACCACTATCCGGACTACAGCGTCAAGAGCGGCTTGCTGCACCCGGAAGAAGCGGCCAGCGAAGAGATGCGCTTGCGACGCAATGGCTATTACGCAACGCAAGGCTTCGATTTTGAATGGTTTGATATCGAGCAGCGTAGCGGCCGCTATTTCAAGAGCAAGGTCAGCCAACTACTAGGGGTATGGGCCAGCGAAACCATCCAGACACCCGGCTGCGAACACTTGCTTGATACCCTGGCCAGTCAGGACGCGCAGCGCGTCGATCTGGAAAACCGCTTATCCCGCGCCCGTTCCGGCCATGAACATGCGAGCCAGAAACTGGAGCGCGAACGCATGCTCAACCTGATCCTGACCGGCGTGACCTGTTTTGTACTGGTAATGGGGCTAATGGCCGCATTGCGGGTGTAGCCGGTTCAAGCGGCAGACACATTGGCAAACAGGGTATTGAGCGCCTCGGAAGCGGTCGGATGCGCCAGCGGCGTATCGGCCAGCGCGGTATAGGGCAAGCCCGCCTGCATCGCCATCTGCACCACCGACATCACCTCCCCCGCCCCAACGCCCAGCATGGCAAACCCGAGCAAGGTATCACTGTCCGCCGCGATCACCGCCTGCATCAGCCCGCTGCTCTCGCCCTCGGCCCAGGCACGCGTCACCGCATCCATCGCCAGACTCACCACGCGCACCTTCAAACCGGCCTGCGCAGCCTCGGCTTCACTCAGACCGATACGGGCATACTCGGGGTCGATAAAAGCCAGCCGTGGCAACACCCGCCCGCGCATCGGCTGCAAGGGCGGGTGAAACAAGGACAATGCCACGCGTGCGTCATCACTGACAGCATGGCCGGGCATGGGGTGCGCCGCAACTTCTCCCAGCGCATAAATGCCGGACACCGAACTTTGCAGACTGTCATCGACCACAATGCGCCCGTCTGCCGCCAGCTGCACGCCCAAAGCTTCCAGCCCGAGATTGGCGGTGAGCGGCGCCCGTGCCCCTGCCAGCAACAGATCGCTCGCGTCCAGTTCCAGCGATTGCCGGCCCTGACGGGCTTCCAGTGTCACGCCGGCGCCACTGATGCCGCGCACCCGCTCGACGACGGTCGAGGTTAACAAACGCACGCCATCACGCCGCAGCAACTGGCCGATGGCATCGGAAAAGACCGTATCTTCAAAGCGGGCGACGCGCGGCGCAGCATCGATCAGCGTCACATCACAACCCAGACGAGCAAAAATCTGGGCATAGGCAAGACCACCGAAGCTGGCGCCCAGAATGGCCAAATGCGGCGGTAAACGTGTCATGCACAACAACTCGCGCTGCGTCATCGGGCAGGCATCGGCCAAGCCGGCAACCGCGGGCATCAAGCTTGCAGAACCGGTAGAAACAAAAATGCGCCGCGAGCGCAAACGGCGCAAAGTACCGTCATGCAGGGCGACTTCGACCACATCAGCTGCCACCAAATGGCCATGACCCAGCACCAACTCCACCCGCTCGGCCGGCCACAGGGCAAGATCATGGGCACGCGCAGCGGCCACGGTTTCACCGACACAGGCAAACAGTCGGGCCAGATCGACTTTGCGGGCACCATCGCCTACACCGCAGGCCACGCCCTGACGCATCTGATGGGCAATACGAGCCGCCCTCACCATGACCGCATCGGGTAGGCAGGACACATTAATGGAGGCGCCACCAAAAGCGTTGTACTCCACCAGCGCACCCTGATGGCCACGCTGTGCCAAATCACGCGCCAGCCGCCGGCCTGCCAAACCGCCGCCCAGCACGACAAACTCCAGAGGGGGAACGCTTGCCATCTTGATCTCCAGACTCGCAGCAGCCCCGCGCTGCCACGCTGCAGACTAGCAGTTGGCGGATCATGCTGCCGACAGGCGCTTCAGCGACCTATCAGGCCGGCGCCCAGGTTGATGGACAAGCCGAGGATAAACAGATTGAAGACAAAGGACAGAATGCTTTGCAGCAAGACCAGGCGGCGTACGCGCGAGCTGGCAACCGCCACATCGGCCGTCTGGTTCGCGGCGGCGATCGTGAAGGAAAAATAAAGGAAATCCCAGTAGTCCGGCTCGGGCGGCGCATCGGGAAACTGCAGAATGGGCGCATCTTGCTTGCCCAAATAGAAAAGATGGGCGTAGTGAATGGCAAAGCAGGTGGGCAATAACAGCCAGGCACCCAAAAGCGTAAACCCGGTCAATAACAGATGAAAACCACCGGCACTTTTATCCGCCAGTGCCATTTCCAGCACAATCGCCGCCAGACTCATCAGCGACGCGACACACACCAGCGCCAGCACCTTGGCGGCACTCTCATCCTGACGCAGGGCATCCTGATGGATGCCCTGCGGATTCGCGCGTACAACCAGTATCCACAAGCCCAACAGATAGCCCCAGGCCGTGACATTCCAGCCCAGCAACACGCGGCTGAGTCCGGAGAGCGAGCCGGGAAGCACACTGAAAACCAGCACCCCGGCCATTACCGCCAGCGTCAGTCTTGGCCGGCTAGCCAAAAACTGACGGGTGGCGCGCCACACCCGGCTCAAGAAGGGCTGCAGATAAAAATGGCGGCGGGACATATCGACGATCACCCTCGCTAAAGCTCGGAAATAACGCTATTGATGCTCGCGAGACCCGTGGCTAGCACCGGCCCTTATCGACAAGGCCAGCGGGAATACCGGTTCAGGCGCGGGGCGCTTGGCTCGTCATCAAAAAAGAGAAGTCCGCCGACGCAGCCAGCTCGCACGGCTCGGTGCCGGCCTTGAATACGCGGCAATCGAGCTCACCGACCATGCGGACTACGCCGTCTTCGACCACGAAACCCGTGCCTTCGCGCAGGCCGGCCACCCAGGTATCGGGATTGAGGCTGCCGAACTCGGTAATGCGTTCTTCACGCGTTTCGCCCTTGAAACCGGGCGGATTGCCATGCAGATAATGCGGATTGATCTGGAAAGGGACGAAATTCAGCGCATCAAAACCCTTGGGGTCGCAGATGGGCATATCGTTGGTGGTCATGATGGTCGGGCATGCCAGATTGGCACCGGCACTCCAGCCGGCATAAGGCATGCCATCCTGCACCCGCGCACGAATCGCATCCAGCAGACCCAGTGCCCGCACGTCGCGCAGCAACTTCCAGGTACTGCCACCACCGACCACCACCGCTTGTGCGTCACGCACCGCCGCCACCGGATCGGCAAAACGGGTCACCGATTCAAGCTGGATGCCAGCCTCGGCAAAAGCGACCGCAGCCTTGGCTTCAAAACCCAGATAGTCACCGGCGGCATTGGCAAACGGGATAAACAGCGCACGTTCGACCTTGCCGGCAAAAAAAGACTGGAAATGCGGAATCGCGTATTCGAGGTAGCGCATTCCTTCGGTCTTGGCATTGGACAACAGTAATAGACGCATGCTTGCTCCTTGAGATAAAGAAAGGCGCAGGTCAGTCAGGCACAAACCCGGCCCTGAAGCTGACCCACGCGCTACGCGCGCATGATAGCGCAGCAGTCATGCCTGTGCGCCAACTAAAAATCTATCACTACCAAAAAACCACCCAGTGCAGGCCAGCCCGCCATGCTTACACCCGATAGCGCGCCACTTCACCCTGCATGCGTTTGGCCAGTTCACCCAGTTGCTGCGCCTGTGCCGCAGCTTGCGCGGCCGCCGCCGAATTTTCTTCGGCCATCTGGGCAACGTTTTCGACTTGCTGGGCGATGCTGTTGGCGGCAATGCTTTGCTCGCCGATAGCCGCCGCAATCTCGCCGACCAGCGCACTGCTGCTGACCGAGGCGCTGACAATACCGGCAATGCTGTGCTGCACCTGGCTGACGCCGCCCTGCCCTTCATGCACCCGCGCTACCGCTTGCTGCATACTGGCGACGGCCTCGGCCGAAACTTCGCGGATGCCGCCCACGATGCCGGAAATATCGCGGGTCGAGCTGGCAGTACGCTCGGCCAGCTTGCGCACTTCATCCGCCACCACGGCAAAACCGCGCCCCTGCTCACCGGCACGGGCCGCCTCGATCGCGGCATTGAGTGCCAGCAGATTGGTTTGCTCGGCCACATCGCGGATCACATTGATCATGGTCACAATTTCACGGCTTTGCGTATCCAGCTTGGTCAACTCGCCCGAGGCGCTGCTCACCGAACCGGAAATAGCATCAATATTGCTGACCGTGCCGGCAATCGCCTGCTCGCCCCCTTCAGCCTCGCTACCTGTCTGGCGGCACAAGCTATCCGCCTCGCGCGCCCGGTCGGCGACATGATTGATGCTGACGGTAATCTGTTCCAGTGCCGCCGCCATGCCGGCGGCCGATGTGCTTTGCGCCTGCGAGCCGTGCGATACGCTGCCTGCCGCACCCGATAACTCACCGGACAGTTGCGCAACCTCACCGGCTCCCCCCAGCAGGCTTTTCAGGCTTTGCTGCACTTGGGCAATCAGCCCGTTAAAGGCGGTCAGCATGCCGGAAATTTCATCATTGCCACGCACCGGAATGCGTGTAGTGAAATCAAGGGAACGGCCAATTTCGCTCACCGTACGGCTGGCACGAGCAAGGTCGCCGGCGATCTGGCGATAGATCAGCCAACCACTCGCGCTCAGCAACAGTGACATGGCCAAGGCCACTGCCAGCGTGATCCTCTGCGCGTTAACCGCTATATCATTAGCGTTCTTCTTGCCAATCGCCACCCAATCCACATTGTATTTCATGTGGGCATCCAGTGCGCTCAGCAACTGCTGCATCTGCCCTTGCGACTGCATCAGGATCGCGCCGGCCTCATCGGCCTTATTCTGACGCGACAATTCGACAATACGGACGAACGTCTGATCGGCCAAAGCGACCTGCTGCTTGACTGCCGCGTAGAGTTCGCGATCCTTGTCATCCCACAACAGCGGTGCATAATCGGCGATGCCTTTGTTCAGGCTTTGCCGCAGTGTACTAATTTCGGTCTCGATAGCCGCCATTTTTGTCGCATCCTTAGCCAGCAGATGCAACTTGGCCTGGCCATCCAGCGCGTAGTAATCCGTGAGAATACCCCCTAGCACCATGATACTGGGCAGGGTGCTATCGTAGGCGGCGTCCACCTCGGTATTCATCCGCGACAACTGCCACAGCGAAACACCGCCCATCACAATACAACCGGACAGCCCCAGTACGATCAACAGCAACAACTTGTGAGCGATTTTCATTACACATCCTTAAAGGCATCAACAGCTTGAAATTTGTGTCGCTATCTATCCGCACGACTTTTTATAAGTTAGATAGTATTACATTTAAATGTTTAACATAATAAACAAAGCAAATATCCCGCACCAACGCACACTTAAGTTCACACAAAAACCACAGTACAATCGCCCGCCCAACCACCCGCATACAGGTACGCTTGCTCATGAACCCACACGCTTACTCTCCCGCCGAGATCGAAGCGGTTTATCGCGTCATGCGCGAGCGGCGCGATATGCGCCATTTCAGTGCCGAGCCGCTAGCAGACGGCCAGCTGGCGCGACTGATAGAGGCCGCCCATCTGGCACCCAGCGTCGGTTATATGCAGCCCTGGCGCTTCTTGCGCGTCGTCAATCCCGGATTGCGCGCACGCATCCATGCACATGTCAGTGCCGAATGCGAACGCACCGCCCAAGCGCTACCCGGGCGTGCGGCCCAAATCAGGCAATTGAAACTGGAGGGAATAGAGAATTGTGCCGAAGTGCTGGTGGTGGCGCTGGCGGAAAAACGCGAACCCTATGTGCTGGGGCGGCGCACCATGCCGGAAATGGATCTGGCCTCGGTGGCCTGTGCCATCCAGAATATGTGGCTGGCGGCACGCGCCGAGGGCATAGGTCTGGGCTGGGTATCCATTTTTGAGCCGGATCATTTGCGCGAACTGTGCCAGATGCCGGCCGACAGCCAGCCGGTAGCCATCCTGTGCATAGGCCCGGTACCCGAGTTTTATCCGGCGCCCATGCTGGAAACTGCCGGCTGGGACAGCCGCCGCCCGCTGGCCGAACTGGTTTATCGCGACAGCTGGGGTACGCCAGATACGCCATAAGGCGAAGACAAGGCGCGGCTCACAGCAGCAGGCCGTCCAGCCGCGCAAGCAGTTCGAAAAAAGCCGGTGCCAGTTGCCGCCCGCTGCGCTGTTCGATAAAAGCACGCGCACTCCCCAACCGTGAGCGCACGGCGCGGCAAGCCCGCGCATCTTCACCCTCAAGCTGGCCATGCACGGCGGCGAGATCCTCGGCCACCCACAGCAGTTCCTGCGCCATCCACATCAGGTCGCTACCGGCATGCAGCAGCGTAGGCAAGGACGCACCCAACAAGCGCTCTGCCAGCAGGTCTACGCTTTGCGTCAGCAGCACCAGACGCGAGCGCGCCGCTTGCTGCCTGTGACCGTG
>NZ_JBOFOO010000164.1:0-4230 GCF_051659485.1 Craterilacuibacter sp.
CTACGCCAACCAGATCGCCAAACAGGAAAACGAAGCCGACCTCAAGAAAATCGCCACCTCGGGCAAGACCACCGTCTACAACCCGACCCAGGCCGAACGCGCCGCCTTCCGCAAGGCACTGGCGCCGGTACACGCCAAGATGGCCGAGCGCATCGGTCCTGACCTGGTCAAGTCCGTGCAGACCGCCACCGGCTTCAAGGCGCAATAAGTCCTACCTGCCCGCCTCCAGCCGGAGGCGGGCGTTTTACCGGAGTTTTCCATGTTACGCATCCTCGACCATATCGAGGAGTGGCTGATCGCATTCCTGATAGGCGCTGCCACCCTGATCATTTTCCTGTCGGTTGCACACCGTTACGGTGCCAGCA
Organism: Craterilacuibacter sp.; assembly: GCF_051659485.1. Lineage (NCBI taxonomy): Bacteria > Pseudomonadati > Pseudomonadota > Betaproteobacteria > Neisseriales > Neisseriaceae > Craterilacuibacter > Craterilacuibacter sp. The sequence goes on from NZ_JBOFOO010000164.1 coordinate 366, forward strand.
TCGACGCGCTCTACCCCTACCTCGCCCCCATCAATATGGCTTGGGCACAGGAGCTGACCATCTACATGTTTGTGTGGATGGCCAAGTTCGGTGCCGCCTACGGCGTGCGTACCGGCATCCATGTTGGCGTTGATGTCCTGATCAACAAACTAGCCACTCCGCTACGCAACAAGTTCGTCCTGTTCGGCCTGGCATCGGGCGCGAGCTTTACCGCCATTATCGGCTCGCTGGGTGCCTACTTCGTCTGGCATAACGGCATGGCGTACGCGACGCTGACCGCCCTCGGCCTCGAAACCGGCAACTACTTCGAAGGCCCGGTCACCCCCGACCTCGAATGGTCAACCTGGATCATCTACCTTGCCATTCCATTGGGTTCCTATCTGATGAGCTTCCGCTTCTTGCAGGTCTTCGTCTCTTTCTGGAAAACCGGTGAATTACCGGTACACGACCACGCCCACGTAGAAGGCCTGGAAGATGAAACCCAGTTGTCGGTCGGCGAAGCACTGGAAGTGACCGAAGAACGTGAACACATGCATGGCGGCCGCGCCAGCAGCAAAGGAGCACAGCAATGAGCAGCCTGACCATCTTCGGCCTGTTGGGTGCCCTGATGCTGACCGGCATGCCGATCTCGATCGCACTGGGCATGACCGTCCTCGCCTTCCTGTTTTTCCTGACCCAGGTACCGATTGAAGCCGTCGCCCTGAAGCTGTTCACCGGTATCGAGAAGTTCGAGATCATGGCGATCCCGTTCTTTATCCTCGCCGGCAACTTCCTCACCCACGGTGGCGTCGCCCGCCGCATGATCAACTTTGCCTCCAGCATGGTCGGCCACTGGCATGGCGGCCTCGCGCTGGCTGGCGTGGTGGCGTGCGCACTGTTCGCTGCCGTTTCCGGCTCCAGCCCGGCCACCGTCGTCGCCATCGGCTCCATCTTGCTGCCAGCCATGGTCAAGCAGGGCTACCCGAAAGAATTTGGCGTCGGTGTGATTGCCACCTCGGGCGGCCTCGGCATCCTGATTCCGCCATCGATCGTGATGGTGATCTACGCAGTATCGACCAACTCGTCGATCGGCAAACTGTTCGTCGCCGGCATCGTGCCCGGCCTGCTGCTGGCTGCCATTTTGCTGGGGGTCACCTGGTTCGTTGCCAAGAAGAAAAACTATCCGCGCATGCAGCGTGCCAGCTGGAGCCAGCGCCTGCATGCACTGCGCGAAAGCTTCTGGGGCCTGTTCCTGATCGTGGTGGTGATCGGCGGCATCTACTCCGGCGTGTTCACCGCGACCGAGGCAGCAGCGATGAGTGCGGTCTACGCCTTTATCGTCGCCGTGTTCGTGTACAAGGACCTGAAGCTGTCGCAGCTCCGCCGCGTATTGCTCGACTCGGCAAACATGTCGGCGATGCTGTTGTACATCATCACCAACGCCGTGCTGTTCTCCTTTTTGCTCACCAGCGAGAGCATCCCGCAGGATCTCGCCGCCTGGATCAACGAGCAAGGGCTGAGCCCGTGGATGTTCCTGCTGGTGGTCAACCTGCTGCTGCTGCTGGCCGGCAACTTCATGGAACCGTCATCAGTACTGCTGATCACCGCGCCAATCATATTCCCGGTCGCGATGGCAATGGGCATCGACCCTATCCACCTGGGCATCATCATGACGGTGAATATGGAAATCGGCATGATCACGCCACCGGTCGGGCTCAACCTGTATGTCGCATCCGGCATCGCCAAGATGGGGCTGACCGAGGTGACCAAGGCCTGTGCACCATGGATCCTGGTCATGATCAGCTACCTGATGCTGATCACCTACGTGCCGGCCATCTCGCTTTGGCTGCCAAACCTGCTCGGGATGTAAGGCTGCAGTCCTCTGCAACAAAAAGCGACGGTTTGATACCGTCGCTTTTTTTGTCTGGCAGCCACCATAGCCGCCGCTGACGCTAAGCCTATATAATGGCCGGCGAATGCCTTCAACTCAAAATGCTTAACACGAAGCACCTCAGGAGCCTTCTTCCATGGATGAGCAACTGCGCCAGAGCGCACTCGATTTCCATCAGTACCCAACCCCCGGCAAGATCCAGGTTGCGCCAACCAAGCCGCTGGCCACCCAGCAAGACCTCGGCCTGGCCTACTCGCCGGGCGTTGCCGCCCCGTGCATGGCCATCGTCGATGACCCGCTGAATTCGTACAAGTACACCGCGCGCGGCAATCTGGTGGCCGTGATCACCAACGGCACCGCAGTACTGGGGCTGGGGAATATCGGCGCACTGGCCGGCAAGCCGGTAATGGAAGGCAAGGGCGTGCTGTTCAAGAAGTTTGCCGGCATCGACGTATTCGACATCGAAGTGGACGAGCTCGACCCGGACAAACTGGTCGACATCATCTGCTCGCTGGAACCGACCTTCGGCGGCATCAACCTCGAAGACATCAAGGCCCCCGAGTGCTTCTATATCGAGAAGAAGTGCCGTGAGCGCATGGGCATTCCGGTCTTCCACGACGACCAGCACGGCACCGCCATCGTCGCCACCGCCGCCGTTCTCAACAGCCTGCGCCTGATCGGCAAAGACATCGGCCAGGTGCGCGTCGTCGCCTCCGGCGCCGGTGCCGCCGCCATCGCCTGCCTCGACCTGATGGTGGCCCTGGGCGTCAACCGCGCCAATATCACCGTCTGCGATTCCAAGGGCGTGATCTACAGCGGCCGCGACGACAAGATGGACGAGACCAAAAAGCGTTACGCCATTGCCGACAACGGCCAGCGCAAACTGGCCGAAGCCATGGTCGGCGCCGACATCTTCCTCGGCCTGTCCGGGCCCAAGCTGGTGACGCAGGACATGGTCAAGTCGATGGCCGCCTCGCCGCTGATTCTGGCCATGGCCAACCCCGAGCCGGAAATCATGCCGGAACTGGTGAAAGCGGTACGCCCGGACGCCATTATCGGCACCGGCCGTTCCGACTTCCCCAACCAGGTCAACAACGTCCTGTGCTTCCCCTTCATCTTCCGTGGGGCGCTCGATGTCGGCGCCACCACCATCAATGAAGAAATGAAGCTCGCCTGCGTACGCGCCATCGCCGACTTGGCCATGGCCGAGCAGAACGATGTGGTCGCCACCGCCTATGGCGACCAGGACCTGTCTTTCGGCCCGGAATACGTGATTCCGAAGCCGTTCGATCCGCGCCTGATCGTCAAGATCGCCCCGGCCGTGGCACAAGCCGCGATGGATACCGGCATCGCCACCCGCCCGATTGCCGACATGGGCGCCTATATCGACCAGCTGTCGCAGTTCGTCTACAAGTCCAACCTGTTCATGAAGCCGGTGTTCAGCCAGGCCAAAAAAGTGCTCAAGCGCGTGGTACTGGCCGAAGGCGAAGACGAGCGCGTGCTGCACGCCACCCAGGAAATCGTATCGCAAAATCTGGCCTTCCCGGTGCTGATCGGCCGCCCGAGCGTGATCGAGACCCGCATCAAGAAGCTTGGCCTCAAGCTGGAAATCGGCGTCGACTTCGAACTGGTCAATAATGAAAACGACCCGCGCTTTGCCGACTACTGGAAAGACTACTACGCGCTGATGAAGCGCCGTGGCGTCAGCCAGGAACAGGCCAAGCGCCGCGTGATCGGCAACACCACCCTGATCGGCGCGCTGATGGTCAAGCGCGGCGAAGCCGATGCGCTGATCTGCGGCACCTATGGCGCCCACCGCCAGCACTTCGGCATCGTCGAAGACGTGATCGGCTACGCCCGCGAGGACAAGGTTGCCGCCGCGATGAACGCGCTGATCCTGCCGAACGGCAATATCTTCATCGCCGACACCTACGTCAACGAAGACCCGGACGCCAAACAGCTGGCCGCCATCACCGAAATGGCCGCGCAGGCGGT
>NZ_JBOFOO010000165.1:0-5165 GCF_051659485.1 Craterilacuibacter sp.
GCTACGGCGCAGGCAGACAGCATGGCCGAGCCCTGCCCTTTGATCAGCTCCGCACGATAAGCATCGCCGTCTTTCACCAGACGCACGCGCTGAAATTCGCGCCGCGGCTCGGCTTTGGTTTTGACAAATCCGGCACGCACGCTAATCGCACGAGGCAAAGGCTCGGAATCGCCGGCAAGACGGCGTAGCGCCGGTGCCACCAGTTGATGAAAGGTCACAAAGGTTGCCACCGGGTTGCCCGGCAACATAAAGACATGCGCCCGCCCGGCACGCCCCCAGGCAAAAGGTTTACCGGGCTTGATGGCAAGTTTCCAGGCGCTTATTTCGCCGATAGCTTCCAGCGCGGCACGCAAATGATCCTCCTCCCCCACCGAGACGCCACCCGAAGTCAGGATGACATCACTCTCTTGACTCGCCTGCACCAGTGCAGCGCCGGTCGTGGCGGCATCGTCAGGCAGAATGCCGCCATCGGTCACATCAAGTTCGAAGCGCGAGAGCCATGCCAGCAACTGGTAGCGGTTGGCGTCGAAAATCTTGCCCGCCATTAATTCGCCACCCGGTTCGATCAGCTCGTTGCCGCTGGAAAACACTGTCACCTGCAAACGCGGCCGCACCGGCAAAACTGCGTAACCCTGACTTGCAGCCAGAGCGATTGCAGCGGGCCCCAGCAAGGTGCCGGCCGCCAGCAATACCGCGCCGGCAGCATACTCCTCCGCCTGCATGCGCATATGCTGCCCAACTCTGGCAGGCTGATGCAGCGCAACGACGTGACCATCCCGTGTTGTATCCTCTTGCGGCACCACAGCGGTGGTACCCAATGGCAATGGCGCACCGGTAAAGATGCGCACCGCCTCTCCTTTGGAGATGGTCATGTTCGCAACTTCACCCGCAGCGACTCTATGCACCACGTTGAAGTGCAATGCCTCACCGGCCGGATCATGGATGGCATAACCATCCATGGCACTATTGTCGAACTGGGGCGAGTCAAAGCGCGCCAGCAAGTTTTCAGCCAGACGCCGACCCGACGCATGCGCCAGCGAAACCTGCTCACACCCCTCTTTAGGCGTCAGATTTGCAAGCAACTGGGCAAGTGCGGCGTGATAATCAAGCATGTTCGGGTCCTGTCGCGGAGGTTTTTAAAAAATAAGTTTCTAGTGCAGCCAAAGCAGCTACATCATTTGCATTGGCAAATGCAGCCGCATCCGCAAAATAGGCGGGGATAGCGTGAATACTGGCCAGCCAGTGGCGTACGGCGCGCTGCCCGGCATTCAGGCTGTTGACGATGGTAGCCAGCGCAGTGCGGCGCGCCAGTAAAATGACAGGCTGGGGCCCTTCGGCGGTCTCGGCATAAACCGCCCCTGCATACGGTGCGGCTTGCAAAGCCGACATCAGCACGGACAGCAAATCGCGTGGCAGACAGGGCATATCACAAGGCACCACCAACAGGTAATTTACGGTGGAAGGCAAGGCGGCTTCCACGCTGACAAGCCCTGCCAGCGGCCCCTGCCCTGCCCACCGGGGCAAATCGGTTACCACAGTCCCCAAGGCCGCATACTCGTCCAACGAGCGATTGGCGCTTAGCAGTAGCACATCGACTTGCGGGCGCAAGCGCTCGGCTACATGCCAAGACAAGGCCTTGTCCGCAAGCCGTACCTGCCCCTTGTCTACCCCGCCCATGCGCAACCCCTGACCACCGGCCAGCAATAAGCCGGCGATCACGTATTTCCATCCCAGCGCTTGGCTGCGGTTTCGTCCGAGGCTTTTGCCTCCACCCAGGACTGGCTGCCATCAATGAATTCTTCACGCTTCCAGAACGGTGCGCGGGTTTTCAGGTAATCCATCAGAAATTCAGCGCCGGCAAAAGCCGCCTCGCGATGCGCACTGGCAACCAGCACCAGCACAATGCCTTCACCGACACCCAAGCGCCCTACACGATGAATAATGCGGCAGGCCGTCAAAGGCCAGCGCGTTGCGGCTTCTTGTGCAATACGCGCAATTTCATCTTCGGTCACGCCGGGGTAATGCTCCAGATGCAGCGCAGCCAAAGGCAATTCGGCATCCAGCCCGCGCACCCGTCCCTGAAAACCCACCAGCGCCCCGGCATCCCCCGCCTCGGCCAAAATGCGCTCTTCTTCGTAAGCGCTCACGAAAGCTGCTTTGCGTACCGTAATATCCAGCCACATATCAGCCTCCGGTCACCGGCGGCAAAATGCCGACTTCGGCCCCATCCGGAATCTCGACGGTGCCATGGCGAATTTCCCGGTCCACCACCACACGAAACACCTTGCCCGGTGCCAGCGCGGCAGCCCAGTCGTCACCACGCGCGCGCAGCAAAGTCAGCAAATTCTCGCTATTTCCGTCAGCCCATGGCAGCATTTCTTCATCGCGCCCCAAGGCTTCACGTAAAAACCCGAAGTAAAGAATCTTGATCATGTCTCGCTTACCTGTTGTTGCCACCAGTGGATGATAAAGTCGGCGATCTGGTTGGTTTGATTGAGATCCAACACCGGACAAGGTGCGACTAGTGCTACATCGCTCGCGACGGCAATGACGTGTTTGTCCGTCATATACAGGGCAGACTTACCCAGCGCCGGCCGGTAGACTTCCAGCTTGGGCACTTCGGCCCATTTTTGGCCTTCCAGCAAGACCAGATCGCAAGGCGCGAGCAGTGCCAACTGCGCACCTAGGGCCAGTTGCGAAGCTGTTTCGGCAAAAACAGCATACGATTTTGGCGTCACCACCATCACCTGCGCCGCGCCGGCACGGCGATGGCGGTAACTATCCTTGCCCTGCGTGTCGAACTCGATCGCATGATGGCTATGTTTAATGACCGAGACGGTCAAGCCGCGCTCCGCCAGGAGCGGCAGCATGGCCTCGATCAGTGTAGTCTTGCCGCAGCCGGAAAATCCGGCCACGCCCAGTACAATTGCCATGCAACCTCCATACGATGACGGTTAGAATACGGCATCTTGCTACTCGAAAAAAGCGCCAACCATGCCAGCACTTACCCATTTTGATGCCGCCGGACAAGCCCATATGGTTGATGTCGGTGCCAAAAACGAAACCCGGCGCGTGGCGGTTGCCACCGGCCATATCAGCATGCTGCCGGCTACCTTTGCGCAACTGCTGGCAGGCAATAACAAAAAGGGTGATGTAATCGGCATCGCCCGCATCGCCGCTATTCAGGGCGCCAAGCGTTGTGCCGATCTGATTCCGCTATGCCACCCGATTGCTCTGACCCGGGTCGCAGTTGAATTCATGCCCGAGGTTGAGCATCATCGTCTGCATATTCAGGTAACGGCAGAAACGGTGGGGCGCACCGGCGTAGAAATGGAAGCGCTTTGCGCCGTCAACGCCGGCCTGCTCACCGTTTACGACATGCTCAAGGCTATTGATCGCGGCATGCAAATCGGCGGGGTTCGTCTCTTGGAAAAACAGGGTGGCAAAAGCGGGCACTGGCACGCCGCGCAAAGCTAAACCTCAGCCTTGGCCGCACACCCTGCAGTCCGGGTCGCGGCCAAAGTGCAACTCGCGCCAGTTGGCACTTAGCGCGTCATAAGTAATCAGCCGCCCGATAGGCGAGCGACCTATCCCCATCACCAGCTTAAGGGCTTCCACCGCCTGTTGTGCCCCAATGACACCAACTAGCGGCGAAAAAACGCCAAATGCCGCGCACGCGCCATCACTAGCTTCCGCGCCGCCAAACAGGCAGTGATAACAAGGCGCGCCCTCGGTACGCGCATCCACAACCAGTAACTGGCCATCAAAACGCACTGCAGCGCCCGATACCAGCGGTGTTTTGCTGGCAACGGCGGCCACGTTGACTGCTTGCCGGGTACTGTAATTGTCGGAGCAATCAAGCACCACATCCACCCCTGCCATCCAGCCCGAAAGATCCAAGGCAGTCAAACGCCGAGTCAATACCTCGGCGCGTATGCCGGAATTGATACGGCGCACAGCGTCCGCAGCCGCTTCGGCTTTGTGACGACCAAGATCCGCTTCGCCATACAGTACCTGACGCTGCAAATTGGACAGTTCGATTACATCGTCGTCAGCCAGAATCAGCCGCCCGATGCCGGATGCCGCCAGAAACGGGATGGCCGCCGCACCAAGACCGCCACACCCGACGACCAGCACCCGCGCATCCTGCAGTTTTTGCTGACCCGTCAGGTCAATTTCTTTCAATAACAGATGCCGGCTATAGCGCAGCAGTGCGTGGTCATCCATGCCAGACAACTTTCCATCTATTTCAAGAAAAACAGCGTATTGTTTCATGCCGGCACGGGCATGGACAATACGCCGAATGGCGAAGACGGCGTTTTATCCGTCTACACCACTAAAGCGGTCGACCTGAGAGACCAGCTCTGCTGCAGTCTGATTCAATCGTGCGGCCAGTTGCGCCGACTCGGTCACCTGCAGCATATTCTCCTCGGCCAATTCGGCAATGCGACTAATATTGACAGCGACATCGGTACTGGCACTGGACTGTTCACGCATGGCCAGTGCGGTTTCCTCACTTTTACCCGAGGATGCCGTGGCCTGTTGACGAATAGTCGCCAAATCTTCGGTGCTCAATTCGACTAGCGTCAGACCTTCATCCATCGCGAACTGTGCGGCCTTTAGTTGATTAGAAGCCGCTTGTGTACCTTGTCCGATGGCATTCACCAGTGTGGCAATATTAAGGGTTTCCTGACTGGTGCGTTCGGCCAGTTTTCTGACTTCATCGGCAACCACAGCAAACCCCCGGCCACTCTCCCCAGCGCGTGCTGCCTCGATAGCGGCATTGAGTGCCAACAGATTGGTTTGATCCGCGATGTCACGAATAGCCGTAATGATGCTACCGATCTGCTGCGACTGCACCGACAAATCAGACACCATACGCCCACCCTCCTCCAGCGCACTGGCCGTGCCACGTATGGCTAGTGAAGTCTGTGACATGCGCACACGGCCTTCCTCGACACTACACACCATGGCATGTACTGCATGTAAATTGAATTCGGTATTGTCACTCACCGATGCAATCCCCACGGACATCTGCTCAATCGCAGCGGCGATCTGACTGGAGGATGCACTTTGCTGGTCAGCCGCATGCGCAGCCCGCTCCGACACGGTAGTCAAGCCTCGTGCAGCATCAAGCAATTCATGCGTATTAGCCTTGACAGCCC
>NZ_JBOFOO010000166.1:0-4520 GCF_051659485.1 Craterilacuibacter sp.
TATTGCAGCCAGCAAGAAAGGCCAGCGCCAGCAGGAGCGGCATGATGCTTTTCATACTGCCTCCAGCGTACGCACATCGGCAAAATGACCGCTCACGGCAGCGGCAGCGGCCATCGCCGGGCTCACCAGATGGGTGCGCCCGCCCTGACCTTGCCGGCCTTCGAAGTTGCGGTTGGAAGTCGATGCGCAACGCTCGCCCGGCAGCAGGCGGTCGGCGTTCATTGCCAGACACATCGAGCAGCCCGGCTCGCGCCACTCGAAGCCGGCCGCGACAAACACCCGATCCAGCCCCTCGGCCTCGGCCTGCTGCTTGACGAGGCCAGAACCCGGCACCACCAGCACCTGCTTCACATTGGCGGCCTTGCTGCGCCCGCGCGCCACGGCAGCCGCTTCGCGCAAGTCCTCGATGCGCGAATTGGTGCACGAGCCGATAAACACGACATCAACCGGAATCTCGGTCATCGGGGTATTGGCGGTGAGACCCATGTATTCCAGCGCACGAATGGCACCGGCTTTTTTCACCGCGTCGGTTTCCAGCGCAGGGTCGGGCACGCAGCCATTCACATCGACCACCATCTCGGGCGAGGTGCCCCAGGTCACCTGCGGCGCAATCGCCTCGGCCTTGAGTTCCACCTCGGCATCAAACAGCGCACCCTCATCCGAGTGCAAGCTCTGCCAGTACGCCACCGCTGCATCCCACTGTGCGGCAGTTGGCGCGAGCGGACGGTTCTTGACGTAGTCTATGGTCTTGTCGTCTACCGCCACCAGGCCCGAGCGCGCACCGGCTTCGATCGCCATATTGCACAGCGTCATCCGCCCTTCCATGGAGAGGCTGCGGATGGCGGAGCCGGCAAACTCGATGGCGTAGCCGGTACCACCGGCGGTACCGATCTTGCCGATGATGGCCAGTGCCACATCTTTGGCACCCACACCCAGGCCCAGCTCGCCATCCACCCGCACCCGCATATTCTTCGACTTTTTGGCTACCAGACATTGAGTCGCCATCACATGCTCGACTTCGGAGGTGCCGATACCGTGCGCCAGCGCGCCAAAAGCGCCGTGGGTCGAGGTGTGGCTGTCTCCGCACACGACAGTCATGCCCGGCAGTGTCGCGCCCTGCTCCGGCCCCATCACATGCACCACGCCCTGACCGATATCCTTGAACGGGAAATAGGCCCGCGCACCGAACTCCTTGATATTGGCGTCCAGCGTCTCGACCTGCAGCCGCGAGATCGGGTCCTGAATACCCAGATCCCAGTGATCGGTCGGCGTATTGTGATCGGCGGTCGACACCACCGAATCCTTGCGCCATAGCGGACGCTTGGCCAGCTTCAGCCCTTCGAAGGCTTGCGGGCTGGTCACCTCGTGAACCAGATGGCGGTCGATATAAAGCAGGCAGGTGCCGTCCGCTTCCTCGCGCACCACATGGGAGGCCCACAACTTGTCGTACAGGGTTTGTGTGCTCATGGTTTGTCGTCGCTGTTTGCAATTTGGGTAATGCCCATTCTGTCATAGCGTCCGACCTTGTTACAAGCACCAGATGCTGCGATGCGAAACCGGGCTTCTAAAAACGGCAAAGCCTCGCAGCGCAAGGCTTGCGAGGCTTTGGACGGAGTGTCCGATTTTTAGACAAAGCGTCTAAACAATCGTCTTCAGCAGCGGCTGGCGCAAAAACATCAGCGCAAGCAGCACACCCGCGCAAGCTGCCAGCGCCGAGATGCCAAACACAGTCAGCGCGCCGCCCATGGGCCATAACAGGCCGCTCAGCAAGCCACCGCTACTGCCCCCCAAACCGAAGCCGGCCATGATGTAAAAACCCTGGGCGCGAGCCTGATGCGCCGGCGCAAAATAGCGATGTAACAAGGCCACGGCAGCGGCGTGATGTACGCCAAAAGTGAGCCCGTGCAATAGCTGCGCCAGTACCGCCAGCGCCGTTACCTCGAGTGCCACGGCCAGTAGCGCAAAGCGCAGCACTGCGGCCAGTAGCGAGGCCAGCATCAGGCGCTCGGCCGAGACGCGGCGCATCAGCCACGGCATGCACCAGAACACCGCCACCTCGGCCATCACCCCTATCGCCCACAGCCAGCCTATGCTGTCGCGGGCATAGCCCGCGCCCTTGAGTGCAATCGAATAAAACACGTAATACGGCCCGTGCGCGAATGCCATCAAAAAACAGCAGGCAAACAGCGCCAGCACCAGCGGCTGGCGCAGGGTATCCGCAATCGGCGGGTGCCCGCCGTCCTGCCGCTCGGGCACGACTTCGGGCACTGCCAGTGCCGACAGCGCGATCAGCACCAGCGTCGCCGTCACCAGCCACGGCAAGAGGGCAATCGACAGCGCGTCAAACAGATAGCCACCGCCGATAGCCATCAGCACAAAGCCGAACGAACCCCACACCCGGATGCGGCTGTAATGCCCAGGCGTGTCGCGGGTCAGATGCGCGCTACTGGCTTCAACCAGAGGCAGCGCCGCCGCCCAGAAGAAATGCGATAGTGCGAGAAAGACAAACATCCACCAAAACGCCGGGCTAAGCCCAACCATGGCAAAGGCCGCCGCCGACGCAATCGAGGTGGCGATCACGATGCTACGGCGCCGGCGCAGGTGATCGGCCAGCCAGCCCCATAAGCCCGGCGCGACAATACGCGCCAGCGTTGATAGCGACATCAACAGCGAAATCTGCCACGGTGAAAAAGCCAGCGATTCGAGATACAGACCCCAGAACGGGCTGAACAGGCCGAAAAAAACGAAATAGCAGAAATAGAACGCCGCCAGCGGCGCCAAAGGAGCGGGAGAATTCATAGCGGCGGAGTATACGCAAGCGTGCCGCGACTCGCAGCCGCTTACACCAGCTGATTGCGCTGCAACACCTGATAGACCTTGCGACTCATGCGCGCGAGTTTGTCGATATCACCAAGCTTGGGGCTCTCGCCGGCGTTTAGCCGCGCTTCCCAATCCAGCAGTTCTACATCGAGAAACTCAAGCAGTTTTTTCGAGCAGCCATTACAGATGCCTTGGCAGATAGCCGCTATCGGCAACTGGAACGGCATCGCGTGGCGTACCTCATCAATCAGCGCGCGCATGGCATCGCGGGTATCGGGCTTGGCCATAACAAGCGCCCCCGTAGCGGCGCACAGCAAAGAATAAGCAAACGATGATAGACCGCAAACCTCATCGCGACAAGCGAGGCATCAGCCGCCGCGAAAGCGGTCGATTTCACGGCGTGCGCGCTTGGTCGGCCGCCCGTCTCCATGCGGAAAGCTGGCGTGCTCGGCTTTATTCAGCAGCAGTTTTTCCTCGCGCAGGGCTTTAACCGCCTCGTCCTCGCTATACATCAGCTGCGCTTCTTTGGCCGGGCGGCGCTGGCCGCTAAGCTGCAACACCGTCACCCGCCACGGCAATTGCTGTATTTTCATGTCCAGCACATCGCCCTCGCGCACCACACGCGACGCCTTCACCCGTTCACCGCCGACCTCGATGCGGCCCAGTTCGATCGCCTCGTGCGATAGCGCACGCGTCTTGAAAAAACGCGCCGCCCACAGCCATTTATCCAGCCGCAAGCGGCTGTCGTCTTCCTGATCTATCGCCTTGCTGCGCGCCATTACGCCACCCTCCAGCTGGCAGTCACCAGCCCGTCCAGGCTCAAGACCAGCGTATCTGCGGATTTAAGTGCCGATACGCCCTCGGGCGTGCCGGTATAGATCAAATCACCCTCGCTCAGGCCATAGAGGCGCGACAGGGTACTGATGATGGTCGCCACCGGAAACAGCATCATGGCGCTGTCGCCCTGTTGCCGCACTTCGCCATTGACCGTCAGCGAAAAATGTAGCGCCTGCGGGTTCGGCACCTGGCTAGCATCCACCACCGCGGACATGCAGGCGGCGCCGCGAAAACCCTTGGCCTTGACCCAGGGCAGGCCCTTGCGTTTGGCTTCGGCCTGCACGTCGCGCGCAGTCAGATCCAGCCCGATGCCGTAGCCGGCGACATGATCCAGCGCATCCGCCTCGGCAATATCGGCCCCGCCCTTGCCTATCATCACCACCAGCTCGACCTCGTGGTGCACATCCTGCGAATAGGCCGGCAGCGTGATGGGTTCACCCTCACCCAAAAGCGCCGAGGTGGGTTTGAGAAACACCAGCGGCTCGGCCTCCAGCGCATTGCCAAGCTCGGCGGCGTGGGCGGCGTAATTGCGCCCGATACAGAAAATATTGCCGACCCGCAGCGGGACGCCATTCACGTTCAGTTCCGGCATGGTGCATTACCTCATTGTGTAATGCGCCGATTATTCCACGAAGCGCCGCCGCTTTCGAGCCTTGTCCCGCACCCGCAGAGCCGAATTTGGGCGGGCGCAGGACAAAACATATTGAATAACGGCGGCCAAGCGCTAATGGGTAATGGTAGCCAGAAGCCAAGCCAGCCTATCCGCACCAAAATTGTGCATCTCCCCATCCATACGACGATGGCTACAGGCCAGCCCTTTGCCCATGGCACTCATGATCATGATGAGAGAGGCCGTCATCTCG
>NZ_JBOFOO010000167.1:0-9617 GCF_051659485.1 Craterilacuibacter sp.
GGCAATTATGCACCGCCAGATCCTGCACCTTTATGGGGGTTGGGTGCTTTTCCAGATAAGCCGGGCTGGCACATACGACCGAGTGACAAGTGCCAAGGCGGCGGGCCACCAGATTTGGATCCGGTTTATTGGTAATACGGAGCGCCAGATCAATCCGCTCTTCGACCAGATTGACGACTTTATCTTGCAGCAGGATATCGATAGATGTGCCGGGGTATCGAGCCAGATAGTCATTAACGACCCCTGCCAGCAGCGTTTGTGAAAGCGAGTAACTGCTGGTAATTCTCAGTAGCCCCTTGGGTTCTTCTGCATCGCGCTCGGCGATTTGCTTCATCTCGTCTTGCAGTGCCAGCATGGCCCGTGCATTGCTTAGCGCCTCTTCTCCCGGCCCAGTCAGACTGAGTCGCCGGGTCGTGCGGTGCAATAAGCGCACCCCCATCCAGTCCTCAAGTTCAGCCAGATAGCGCGACACCATGGCGCGAGACATGTCCAGTTTATCGCTGGCACGGCTCAGGCTGCCTTGCTCGACAACGTTGACGAAGACCTGCAAGGCTGTCAGCCGATCCATCTTCAATCCTTATGTGTCCGATTATTGCAACAGTCTAATGTCTTTTTTGCAGTATTTAAACAAGTGGATATTTCATATGATCAATTTCCATTTATCAATCACGATTAAAAACATTATGAATAACTCCCTGATCCGTAACCTGGCCCTGACGAGCACGCTGCTGAGCGGCGTGGCCATGGCTGGCCCGTTAAACGTGACTGTTTACAACCCCGGTGAGAAGGCCATTTTCCCCGTTTCGTCATCACTGGTGAGCGGCGACAAAGAGGCCATCCTGATTGATGCCCAGTTTGATGTGAAAAATGGCGAGGCATTGGTCGACCTGATCAAGAAAAGCGGCAAAAAACTGACCACCGTTTATATCAGTGGCGGCGATCCCGATTTCTACTTTGGTCTGGAGCCTATCAAGGCGGCATTCCCCGATATCAAGGTGCTGGCTGATCAGCATGTGGTTGATCACATCAACAAGACCAAGGATGCCAAGTTGCGCTACTGGGGGCCTATCCTGGGCAACGGGGCACCAAAGAGCCTGACCGTCCCCGAAGTCATGACTACCAGCCGTATGCTGCTTGAGGGGAAGCAGATCGAGGTCAAGGAGATGAACACATCCAATGCCTATCTGTGGGTGCCATCCATCAAGACTGTGCTGGGTGGTGTGCCGGTTTACTCCGGCGTCCATGTCTGGATGGCGGACAGCCAGACTACACAGGCGCGCGCTAACTGGATCAAGGCACTGGATAAAATGCTGGCTCTGAAGCCCGAACGCGTGGTGCCGGGCCATCTCCTCGGCGCGGAGCCAAAGGGAATCGAAGCGGTGACCTTTACCCGTGGCTATGTGCAGCGTTTCGGACAGGAATTGGCCAAGGTCAAGCATTCCGGAGAATTGGTCAATGCGCTAAAGCAGGCTTATCCGTCTTTGCCCGTCGATGATGGGCTGAGTATTGGCGCGAAGGTCAATACTGGCGAGATGAAGTGGTAATTCCCGTTTTTACAATTTTACCGGGCCGTCTGGCCCGGTTTTTGATTGACTTGCGAGCACCTTGCCATGAATAGATCCAACCCCACTTTTCACTACATTTATGACCCGCTCTGTGGCTGGTGCTATGGCGCGGCTCCCTTGCTGCAGGTACTTTCTGCGATGCCGGATACAGCCATCGCGCTGCATGCCGGTGGGCTTTGGCTGGGTGACAGGTGCCGGCCGACGGGGCAGGCCTTGCGTGACTATGTGCGCCCCCATGATCAACGCATTGAGGCGCTCACCGGCCAGCATTTTGGTGATCGTTACTTTAATGAGCTGCTGCTGCGCGAAGGCGGCCTGCTGGATTCGGAGCCTGCTATCCGGGCCGTAGAGTCCGTGCTTGCCTTGGGAGGGAATGGTCTGAAAATGCTGCACCGTATCCAGCAATCTCACTATCGAGATGGGCTATGGGCTGGCGAGTTACCCTATTTGGCATCTTTGGCGGCGGAGCAGGGGCTTGAGTATGCCGCATTCGAGCTTGCCTACCACCAGGTCAATCTCGGCAATCATATTGCTGAAAGTCAGGACTGGCTGCGGCGCATGCGGGGGAAGGGATACCCGACATTGGGGGTGGAGATTGATACGCAGATCACGGTGATTCCTGTCATGGATTTTCTGGGACAACCCGAGCTGTTTTATCAGCATATTGTGACCCTCCTAAGGGCGTGAGGGGGTGCTGAGAATATCTGCAGCATGCATATCTGAAGCCCGCGCCGGCAGTTGGCGGGCACGGCGATAGGCGGGTAGCGCCCGTGCCAGTGTCAGCGAGGCCAGTACCAGCAAGGACAGCGACGCCGCCAGTGCGTAGCGCAGTGCTTCGCTGCCATAAACGGGGGTGAAGATGTCGGACAGGGTGCCGGTCACCAAAGGCCCTGCACCGATGCCGAACAGTGTCATCGCGATGACAAAAACGCTGGAGGCCTGGGCGATGCGCCCGGCGGGAAACAGCTGGCTGATCGCCCCCAGACAGGGGATGGACCACCACACGCCAAAGAAGGCGAAGCCCAGATACAGCAGGAAGGCGTCAGGAACAGGAACACCTAACAGCATCATGGTGCTGCCTGCCGGCCACAGATAGTAGCCCAGTGCGAACGGGATGCTGAGCAAGGTGCCCACCAGCGCAGTGCCGACCTGCCAGCCGGTATCTTTCCGTACCAGATAGTCGGTCGTCCAGCCACAGGCCAGCGTGCCGAAAAAAGACATCAGGCCGCCGCCGACGCCGGCCAGCAGGCCGGCATGCTGCATCGACAGCCCGTGCGAGCGGATCAAAAAGCTCGGGTTCCAGGTGCCGACCGCATAGCCGCAGATGGCGGCGAGCGAGGCGCTGGCCAGCAGCCAGATATAACCGGGCGTGGCGAGAATGGCCAGCGTCGAAGGCCACCATCCCGAGCTGGCGTTTGTGGCCGCGCTTTGCGGTGCGCGCACATGCTGCACCGTCAGCCAGATCAGCAGGCCGATCAGGATACCGGGCAGGCCAATAGCGATAAAGGCCATGCGCCAGCCGTAATAGTGTGCGATCCAGCCGCCAGCGCCCAGACCGACGATGGCACCCAGACTGGGTCCCATCATGAAAACCGCCAGTGCGCGCGAACGCTGGCGTGGCGGATAAAGCTGCGAAACCAGTGCCACCGAGGGTGCCATGCCGCCGGCTTCGGCGAAGGCCACGCCGATGCGGCAGACCAGCAGCAGCGCAAAGCTGCCGGCCAGACCGCACAGCACGGTAAAGACACTGAACACGACCGCACAGCCGGCGATGACCGGTACTGCACCGATACGGTCGGCCAAGCGTCCCAGTGGCAGGCCGGCGATCGAGTAGCACAAGCCGAAGACGAGACCGGAGAGCAAGCCGATCTGGGTATCCGACACGCCGAATTCGAGCTTGACCGGTTCGATCAGGATGGACATCAGCAGCCGGTCTACGTAATTGAATACATAGGCCACTGCCACCAGTGCCAGTGCATAGTGGCTGCGCCAGCCGGGACGGAGGGTTTCAGTCATGATCGTGCTTCCTGTTGCGGCGTGGTTTGCCATTGTGGATGGTATTGCATATGGCGGGCTGGATCTAAATTGCCCGAGCTGACGCCCTGATCAGACCTCATTGGCGCGACAATCCGGCCACAATGCCCGGCATGTCGCGTGCGATATGGCCGTAAAAGGCCTGCCAGCCGCGGCACAGGTAGTTGAGGCCGGCCTCGCCGGATGCGGTCTTGAGCAGGCGATTTTTCGGGCACTCGCCCCAGCACAGCTTCAGGTGCGGGCAACTTCTGCAATCGGACGGCAGCGTGTCGCGCTTGGCAAAGCCGAAGGCCTGCTGGCGCGCTGACAGTGCGAGCGCGGCCTGATGGCTGCTGGCGATATTGCCCAGCCGGTATTCGGGATAAACGAAATGGTCGCAGCTGTAGACGCTGCCGTCGTGTTCGAGCGCGAGGCCCTTGCCGCAGAATTCGGACTGGGTGCAGGTCTGCGCCGGCAGACCCAGACTTTGCGCCACTGCCGTTTCGAACAGGTTGACGTGCACGCGGCCGAAGTCGCGCGCCAGCCACTCGTCCCATACCGCGATCAGAAAACGCCCCCAGTCGTCCGGGTCTACGCTCCAGTCGGTGACGATGGACAGCGGGTGGCCGGGGCGGGCGCGAGCCGAGTCCGGCGTCACTCGCGCGCTGTCCGGCCACAGTCCCGGCGCGGTGTCGCGAAAGGCACGCGCCTCGACGCAGGGGGTGAACTGCACCCGGGTGGTGCCCAACTCGTCGGCCAGAAAGCGGTACACCTCGCGCGGCGCGCGCGCATTGTCGCGGTTGACCACGCATAGCGCGGCAAACGGCACCTCGTAGGCATTCAAGAGTCGCGCCGCACGCAGCACGGCCGCATGGGTGGGTTTGCCGCCCTTGCTCGGGCGGTGCTTGTCGTGCAGTTGCGCCGGCCCGTCGACCGACAGCCCGACCAGAAAACGGTGACGCTTGAGAAAGCGCACCCAGTTCTCGTCCAGCAGCACGCCGTTGGTCTGCAAATCGTTCTCTATCGCCTGGCCGGGTTTCTTGTACTTGGCCTGCAGCGCGACGATCTTTTCAAAATAAGGCAAGCCCAGCACGGTGGGCTCGCCGCCCTGCCAGGAAAACACCACCGTGTCGCCGCTCTGGCCTTCGATGTACTGGCGGATATGTTCTTCCAGCAGCGCGTCGCTCATCTGCGGCTTTTGGGGCTGATCCAGCAGGGTTTCCTTGTGCAGGTAAAAGCAGTAGCTGCAATCCAGATTGCACAAAGCGCCTGCCGGCTTGACCATCATGTGGAAACGGCGGCGGCCATTGGCGGGCAGCGGGGGCAGGGTGGGCATCGGCCTTACTCCACGCGCAGGCTGCCGCCAGTCTGGCGCGGCGGGAACTGGGTGAGCGAAGCGCGATGCGCGCCGATAATGTCGCGCACCTGACCGCCCCAGGCCATGCCCAGCTTCATCGCGATCTCCTGCGATTTCCAGCCGCCCTGACGCTCGTACGGATCCATCCTGAGGTTGAAGATCAGCGCGGCCGGCTTGTTTTCGTCGAAAAAGCCCTCGCGCGTCTTCATATGGCTTTTCCAGTTGCCGATGCGTATCGCCGACAGTTCGCGCTCGTTGTAGTAAAGGCGGAAGTTGCGTGCCGATGCCGCCTTGCCCTGCCAGTGCGCGAGATTGTTGACCCCGTCGATATACACCTTGTGGCTCTGTTTGAGCTCGGCGGCGACATCGGGCTTGCCGGCGGCGGCAGCCAGCGTGGCAAACAGGTCGGTATTGTCCTGGATGCCGTTGCTGACCGATTGCGCGGCGATCTTTGCCGGCCAGCGGATCAGCATCGGCACACGCACACCGCCTTCCCAGGTGGTGGCTTTTTCGCCGCGAAACGGGCTGGTGCCGCCATCGGGCCACCACTGCGACATCGGGCCGTTGTCCGAGGTGAACACCACGATGGTGTTGTCGGCAACGCCCATGTCGTCGAGCTTTTTCAGCATGCGCCCGACCGAGCGGTCCAGTTCGATCAGGCCGCTGCCGTAAATATCCATTTCCGACGAGTAGGGCTTGGCCAGCGCCTTGTGCTCGTCGCGGACATGGGTGTAGATGTGCATGCGCGTCGGGTTGTGCCAGACGAAGAACGGCGAATTGGCCTTGACCGCGCGCTGCATGAAGTTGACCGCGCGTGCCTCGAATTCGTCGTCCACTGTCTCCATCCGCTTCGGGTTCAGTGCGCCGGTGTCGCTGCAGGCCTGCTTGCCCACCTTGCCGAAACGGCCGTCTTCAGTGGTGTTGTCCGTGTCCGTCGCCTTGCAGTCGAGCACGCCGCGCGGTTTGTAGCGCGCATCGAAGCCCGGGTCTTGCGGCCAGTCGGGTCGGAACGGCTCCTCCTCGGTATTGAGATGGTAGAGGTTGCCGTAAAACTCGTCGAAGCCGTGCACGGTGGGCAGGTGCTCGTTGCGGTCGCCCAGATGGTTCTTGCCGAACTGGCCGGTGCGGTAGCCCTGTGTCTTCAGCACTTCGGCCAGCGTCGGGTCACGCGCATCCAGCCCCTGCTTGCCGCCGGGCAGGCCGACGGTCGTCAGGCCGGTGCGTATCGGCAGCTGGCCGGTGATAAAGGCGGCGCGCCCCGGCGTGCTCGAAGGCTCGGCATAGTGGTCGGTAAACAGCATGCCCTCGCGCGCGAGACGGTCGATATTCGGCGTCGGCACCATCATGCCGTGGCTGTAGGCACCGATATTGCTGACCCCGACATCGTCGGCCATGATCACCAGAATATTAGGCGGTGCTTTCTGTGCGGCCACAGCCGGTGTGGCGGCCAGTGCGCTGGCCAGCAGGCCGGCGATGGTCTTCATGCGCTGTTGCATGCTGTCCCCTTGCTTTGTTACCGGTTTGACGGTCAATTGTTTTTTTTACCGGCTTAACTATTCAGGCGGCACTGCCTTGCGCCGCACGCCACACTTCGACCGAACCTGCATCGGTCAGCGCGATCATCTGTTTGAGTAGGTTTTTCAGTACCCGCGCATCCCAGTCGCCCAGTTTTTCAAGAAGATCCGCTTCGCGTGCCTTGGCAGCCGCGATCACGAACAGCACTGCCCGGCGGCCGCTGGCCGACAAGGCATAGCTTAACGTACCGTCTTGCTGCGTTTCGCGCACCATCTCACGCGCCATCAGCCGGGTGAGTGGCGAGGTCAGTCCGGCAAAGCCGCTGTGCTGCAGCATCTGATCCAGCGCTGCGCTGCTTTGCGCGCCGCGTTGCAGCAAGGTGGACAGGGTGTAGAACTCAGGGTCGGATAGTGCTTGTGTTGCCAGTTCAGCGCGGATGCCGTCCAGGAACTGGTAATGCGCCCGCCCGACCAGATAACCCAGAAAATCCTCACTAAAACTGTGCGGCTCGTCGGCGGCCTCCAGATTCAGCGCGCCGGACTTTTTGGTGGCCAGCGCGTAGCGCCCGCCATGAAACACCAGCGGTGCCTTGTCGGCGCTGTCAAAACCCACGACTTCGCCCACCAGAATCAGGTGGTCGCCGCCGTCGTACTGAAAGCTGGTGCGGCACTGGAAGCGCGCGGCGCAGCCGGTCAGAAGCGGGCAGCCGCTGATGCCGGTTTCCGTGGCGAGGCCCGAGAATTTGTCTTCGCCGCGGCGGGCAAAGCGGTCGGACAGCGCCTCCTGCTCGGCCGACAGCACATGAACCGTCCAGTGGCCGCTGTCTGAAAACGCCGCCAGGCTCTTGGCGCTCTTGGCCAGGCTCCACAGCACCAGCGGCGGGTCCAGCGACACCGAGTTGAAACTGTTGGCGGTGACGCCGACCGGTGTGCCGTCAGCATCGCAACTGGTGACGATGGTGACGCCGGTGGTAAAGGCACCCAGTGCGCGGCGGAATTCCTGCGGATTGATGTCGGGCATGGTGTTTCCTTCCGGTTCGCTTAATGGCCGCCAAACTGCGGCCGGCGCTTGTCGATAAAAGCCTGCATGCCTTCTTTTTGATCCAGCGAGGCAAACAGGGTGTGGTTGGCCTTGCGCTCCAGCGCCAGCGCGGTTTCCAGCGGCGCATCCAGCCCCAGTAGCACGCATTCCTTGATCTCGGTCGCCGCCAGCGGCGGCATGCCCGCGATGGTTTGTGCCATCGCCAGTGCATAGGGGATCACTTCGGCATCGGCGACGACATCGGACACCAGCCCCATGCGCTGTGCTTCGTGGGCACCGACCGGCCGGCCGGTAAGCAGCATCTTCATGGCATTGCTCTTGCCCACCGCACGGGACAGGCGCTGGGTGCCGCCGATGCCGGGCATGATGCCGATGCGGATCTCCGGCTGCGAAAAACTGGCGCTCTCGCCGGCAATCAGGATGTCGCAGTGCATGGCCAGTTCGCAGCCGCCGCCGTAGGCATAGCCGCAGATGGCGGCAATCACCGGCTTGGGGCAATGCTGGATAGGCGCCCACAGCCGCTCGGTGTGGCGCTTGAGGATGTCGACCGGCCCGCAACCGGCCATCGACTTGATGTCGCCGCCGGCGGCAAACACGGTCTCGCCGCCGGTGAGCACGATGGCGCGCACGCTGTCGTCGGCGGCCAGCTCGGCAAACGCCTGCGCCAGGCGCGTCTGCAATTCAAGGCTCAGCGCATTGGTCGACTGCGGCCGGTTCAGCATCAATAGGGCGACCCCCTCGCTCGGGCGTCGCTGCAGCAGGATGTCTTGTTCGCTCATATCGGCTCCGTGGTGTGCGCAGGGCGTGCACGCCCCTTGTTTCTGTGAGCCGATTCTCCCCGCCACACCCGCAGCACTCATCGTCCGAACAGACGACGATGCGCTTGTGTCCGCACCGTAAATTGCAAAGCATGAACAAGGCTCAGGAGGCTTTCATGTCTGTGGCAATCGACTACACCGGCAAGCTTGTGCTGGTGACCGGCGGCACTCGCGGCATCGGGCGCGGTATCGCCCAGCGTTTTCTCGATGCTGGCGCTACCGTAGTGGTGTGCGGGCGCAGCGCCCCCGAAGGGCTGCCCGAACGCTGCCACTTTATCGCCTGTGATGTACGCGACCCCGATTCGGTCGCCGCACTGATGGACAGCATCGCCGCACGCTTTGGCCGCCTGGACGTGCTGGTCAATAACGCCGGTGGCAGCCCGAACGCCGATGCCGCCACCGCGTCGCCGCGTTTTTCTGAAGGCATCATTCGCCTCAACCTGATCGCACCGCTGATCGTCGCGCAGGCGGCTAATCGCCTGATGCAGCAACAGGACAGCGGCGGGGTACAGCTATTTATCGCCAGCGTCGGTGCCCACCGTCCCAGCCCCGGCACGGCCGCCTACGGTGCGGCCAAGGCCGGCGTACTGAATTTGGTGTCCTCGCTCGCGATCGAGTGGGCACCCAAGGTGCGGGTGATGGCGGTCAGCCCCGGTCTTGTGAAAACCGAACAGTCGGCACTGCACTACGGCGATGAAGCGGGTATCGCGCGGGTGGCGGCCACCATTCCGGCCGGACGCATGGCCGAGCCTGCCGATATCGGCAATGCCTGCCTGTTTCTGGCTTCAGCGCTGGGCTCTTACGCCAGCGGCACCCATCTTTTGCTGCACGGCGGCGGCGAAGCGCCGGCGTTTATGGCCGCGGCAGCGCAATAACAAGGAGGACGACAGTGAGCGAACAACACTCTGACTGGCTGGCTGAAGCGCGCGCGCTTATCGGTCACGAATACGGGCGCATCTATGCATGGGATGCAATTAACCAGCCGATGATCCGCCAATGGTGCGAGGCGCTGGGCGTGGATAACCCGCTGTATCTGGATGGCGAGCGCGCCCGACTGCGTTTTGGCGCCCATGTCGCGCCGCCTACCATGCTGCAAGCCTGGGTGCTGGCCGGCATCAAGGGCGAATTTCCGGCAGGCTCGGCCACCGACAATCCGTATGAAGTACTGCAGCTTATCGAGCGCAATGGCTACGGCTCGGTGGTGGCGGTGAATTCCGAGCAGGAATACTTCCGTTATCTGCGTGAAGGCGACCGGCTGAGTTTCACCTCGCAGATCGAGTCGGTCAGCGAGGAAAAGACCACCGGCCT
>NZ_JBOFOO010000168.1:0-1898 GCF_051659485.1 Craterilacuibacter sp.
TAATCAGTGCATGATTGGCCTTGCCATCGACTGGCGGCGCCGCCAAGCGTATTTTGAGTGCCTCACCGTGTTCGCCGGCGCATTGGGTTTTTTTTGCGCCGGGCTGAACGTGTAATGTCAGGCGCACACCATGTGCGTGCTGGCTTAACCAGGGTTTCATCGCTTGCAATGACTTCGCTCAAAAGGCCTAGTGTAGAGCACATCCCTACTTATCCCCCAAGGAGATTGATTCATGGACATCGGTATCTCGACTGAAGACCGTGCTGCAATTGCGCATGGTTTGTCCAAGCTGCTGGCAGACAGCTATACGCTTTATTTGAAGACGCACAATTTTCACTGGAACGTTTCCGGCCCGATGTTCCGCACCCTGCACCTGATGTTCGAGGAGCAGTACACCGAATTGTCTCTGGCTGTCGATATGGTGGCCGAGCGCATCCGTTCGCTGGATCATTTCGCACCGGGTAGCTACAGCCAGTTTGCCGCCCTGACTTCCATTTCCGAAGCCGAAGGCATACCTAAAGCCGAAGACATGATTGCCCAGCTGGTTGCCGGCCACGAAGCCGTATGCCGTACGGCACGCGCAGTATTTCCGCTTATCGAGCAGTGTGGTGATGAAGCGACGGGCGACCTGATTACCCAGCGCCTGCAAGTGCATGAAAAGACTGCATGGATGTTGCGTAGCCTCTTGGTGCGTTAAACTGGGCACTATGCCTATTTCCGCTTCTTGCGCGCGTGCGGCACGATGAGTACCGCACCGCGTTTTATGCCTTCTCCCCGGGTAGATAGCGCGACCTTCATCAAGGTTGCCCTCCTGCTGTCTCTGGCTATCCATCTCCTGCTTTTGGCTGGCCCGTCTGCACCTGTGCGCCCTCTTGTTGGCAGCGCGGCCATGTCCGAGCTTAAAGTCAGTCTGCTGCATAAGCCCAATCTTGAAAAACCGCCGGAAGAGATCGGTGAACTGGCGCAGGCAGATAGCCATGACGGAGGCAATGCCGTGCCGGATACCCGGGCAACGGCACCCGAAGCCGCACCGCTACCGTCCTCTAACGGGGTCACGGCAGAAGGGCGTCTGCAGCCTAGCGCCAAGCACGAGCGGCTGACGCGCGATAGCGCGCCCTATGCGATTGCCGACAAGGGTGAGTCGCTGCCAAGTAGCGACAGCTTGTTGGCGCAGGCCCGTGCGCTGGCCGTACAGAATAATGGCGAGATTGCGCCCCGTTTTTCGCCCAATGATGCCGCACCGGTACGTGCGGTGTTTGGCGTGAGCGCACATGGTGTCGAATGGGCGCGCTATGCCGAAGACTGGCGCTTGAAAATAGAGCGTATCGGCAAACTGAACTATCCGGAGGAGGCTAGGCGGCAGGGCGTATTCGGCTCTCTGGTGCTTAAGGTAGTGCTGGGCTCGGATGGCCGGCTATTGAGCGTCAGCGTCAGCCGCAGCTCCGGCCAGCCTATGCTTGACGAGGCCGCGCTTAAAATCGTGCGTATGGCCGCGCCATTCTCGCCGTTTCCACCCGCTTTGGCCGCACAATTCGGCTCGCTGGAAATTGCGCGCAAATGGAGTTTTACCTCCGACAATGAACTTTCAACCCGCTGAACCAAGGATATTCCATGCATGAAGTCAACCGCTCGCTGGTGCTGCTTAAGCCGCGTCAGCCTTTTCTTGATTGGCTGTGTGCCTTGCCCGGTGGCCAGCCGGAAGACATCTCGCTGGATGCGCTGCGAGCCAGCGCCAATGCCTTGCTGATTCCGCCTGCCGACGATATGGACATGGTGGCCGGGTTTATGTCGGATCGTCTGGCCATGTTGTTCGAAGCCGAATTGGCCGACTGGTGTGGCGACGAGGCCTTGTGGCCGCAAGAGCGCAGCATCGAACTGTTTCAGCACTGGTTTGACGT
>NZ_JBOFOO010000169.1:0-8402 GCF_051659485.1 Craterilacuibacter sp.
AGCATCGCCAGGTGTTACGCCCGTCGCGCTTGGCGTGATACATCGCCATATCGGCACAGCGCAACAGGGTGTCAAAGTCACTGCCATCCTGCGGATACAGCGCGATGCCTATGGATGAAGTGACACTGATATCGTGTCCCTCCACCGCACAGGGCAGCGCCAGTTGTTCGCTCAGACGCTGAATTAGCGCAGCGGCATCATCGGCATCACTGTCCGGCAATAACAGGATGAATTCGTCCCCGCCCAAACGTGCGACGCTATCGCTATGGCGGACTTGTGCCGACAGCCGCCGGGCTTGCAGGCACAGCAGGGCATCGCCCACCGTGTGTCCCAACGTATCATTGATATGCTTGAAGCCATCCAGATCAATAAATACCAGCGCCAGAGCAGGGCTACCGGCAGCAATAGCCGAGGCAAACTGCCCGGCCAGCGATGCGCGGTTGATCAGGCCGGTCAGCGGATCGTGCTGGGCCAGATAACGCAGTTGCCGTCCGGACTGTTCACGCTCGGTCACATCCTGAGCCAGCGAAATCACCCCCAGCGTGCATCCCGATTCGTCGATCAAGGTGGTATTGAACCACTCACACTCGATGATGCGGCCATCACGGGTCAGGTTGGCATTCTGGCTGTGCGAACCTCCTTGCTGCTTAAGCAAGGTATCCAGCACCTCTGCGCTCACCATCTGCCGAGCGGGCTCCGGCAGGATAAAGTGCGCATGCTGCCCTAGCGCCTGCTCGCGGCTATGGCCGAACATTTTCTGCGCGGCCGGATTCCAGTCACGCACATAAAAATTCGCATCCCACTCTATCATCGCTAGCGCAGTCTGCTCGCGCAGCAGATGCTGGCGCTGGCGCGAAGCCCGTAATTCGTGCTCGGCCTGCCGCTTCTCGCTCAGATTTTCCACCAGCGCAATACCACCACACACCTGACCGGACACGATGACCGGAATCAGCTCCACCTCCAGAGCGAACACCCGGTGGTTCTGCATGGACTTGTAGTCCCCCTGATACAGGCTGCGCCGTCCGGCCAGCACCTCCTGAACTGCAGCCAGCAGCTTTTTGTCATCCACCGAGACAAGACTCAAGCCCAGTAACTGCTCGCGGCGCAGGCCCATATGCTGCTGCAGGCTATCATTGCAATCGGTAATCACCCCTGCCGCGTCGAAATGCAGTGCGCCAAGCGCCATATGGCTGAATATCTGCCGGTATTTGGCTTCGCTTTGCTGCAAATGCGCCAGCGCCAGCCCCTTCTCTTTTATATCTGCAGCCGCATTTACCCCAGCTTGGCGACCTTGCTGCGGTTCGCAGCCTGCATAAGAGGCATCGCCACCATGCCCGGAGGCATCAGGAACCCTGACCGCGTAATCGTTCTCTATTATCGACATGGCATAGCAGAAGGGTGAAGGCTGCATACGGGAATCATCTTGGCCCTGAAGTGCGCCATTTCCCGCAGCCCGAATTCACGGGCGCGCATGCCTATACATTAATATTGAACGCTATCATAGCATAACATCATATACATCTTGCACCAAGATCTTGCCCTCAAGGCCGTGCCAATAGCTTGCGTGCTTCTGCCACCCCGCCTAGATTGCGTACCGCGGTATAACCCAGCGCCCGTAACTGCTGCTCGGCCTCCGCCGAACGACGCCCGCTGCGGCAATACAGCGCAATTGGTGCACTCTTGTCCGGCGCGCTCCGGGCAATGGTGCGGGCAATACTGTCCAGCGGCAGGTTAAGTGCACCCTGCACATGCTCTTGGGCAAATTCAGCCGGGCTACGTACATCAATCACTAACGGTGAAGCCAGCGCCAAGCTAGCCGCAAACAGCAAACAGAGCGCCGTAAACAAAGAGGACAGATATTTCATGGCAGACTTTCATCAGTAAAGCCGATAATTATGCAGCAACATTTTGCTGATGGCATACTCTGTCCATCAAGGCGCAATAGACGCCCGGCCATCATTGCGATGGCAGACAGACGGAATCCCCCTGCAAGCAAGGAAACCGAGGAAAAATATGTCACAAGCGACTCCACCCGCCGAACGGCTAGCCCAGCTAGCCGGCTGGCTGAATGAGCACCAGGTACGCGATGTAGAAATGAGCTTTGCCGATATCAGCGGCTTCGCCCGCGGCAAGACATTGCCGGCGGCCGCCTTTATCAAGGGGCAGCAGCTACGCATCGCCCGTGCCGTTCCGATACAAAGCTGTACCGGCGACTTTCCCGACTACCGTTTTTATGGTGAACAGGACCCGGACGTTACCTTGGTACCCGACCTTGCCACCCTGCACCGCGTGCCATGGGCACGTACAGCGCGGGCACTGGTGATCTGCGACTGTGTCGATCTGGACGGCGAACTGACGCCACTGGCGCCACGCTCCGCATTGAAGAAGGTACTGGCCCGTTATGATGCGCTGGGCCTGACGCCTATCGTTGCTCCCGAACTGGAGTTTTACATTTTCGCTGCCAATCCTGATGCGGACGCACCATTCCAGTCGCCGCAGCTGCGTAGCGGGCGGCGCGAAACCGGCTTCGATTCGTTCAGCTTTTCCACGCTCAACGATCTGGAAGCCTTCTTCGATGATGTCTATCGTGCCTGCGAGATGCTGGGTATCCACACCGATACCTGGGTGCATGAAATGGGCCCCAGCCAGTTCGAGATCAACCTCCAGCATGGCCCGGCCCTGCAACTGGCCGACCAGACCTTTCTGTTCAAGACGGCGCTCAAGGAAATCGGCAACCAGCACGGACTGAACGTAGTGTGCATGGCCAAGCCACTAGCCGGCGCCCCCGGCAGCTCCATGCATATTCACCAGAGTCTGGTGGATACGCAGGGCAATAATGCCTTCAGCCAGCAAGATGGCAGCGCCAGCGCGCAGTTCTTCCACTATATCGCCGGCATGCAACACTACCTGCCCCACCTGATGCCCTTGTTTTGCCCCAGCCCCAATTCCTACCGCCGTTTCGTCAAGGGGCTGGCGGCACCGGTCAATCTGAGCTGGGGGCTGGACAACCGTTCGGTCGGCTTGCGTGTGCCGGTTTCCGGCCCGGAAGCGCGCCGGGTGGAAAACCGGCTACCCGGTTGCGACGCCAACCCTTATTTGTCTTTGGCGGCCAGTCTGGGAGCCGGCCTGCTGGGCATAGAACAGCGACTCACGCCGGACGAAGCCGTCACCGGCAATGTTTTCCTTGGCGAAGACAAAGCCAGCCTGCCGCGTACGCTGGATGCAGCGCTGGCGCTGATGGAAGCACACGGCACGGCAGAGGCGCTGTTCGGCGGCGAGTTTGCCCGCGCCTATGTCGCGGTCAAAGAGCTGGAGCTGACACATTTCCACAGCGAAATTACCCCTTGGGAGCGACGTTATCTCGCCATGCTGGCCTAGATATGCATATTAGAAACCATTTGCTATTGAAATAGCCCGACAAACGCAGGACTATCATGTTTTTGACCTTTAAATCCCGTCAAACACCATGTCCTGTCTGCCTCTTACCACCTGCCTGATGCTGGCTGCCTCGCTGTTTACGGCAGCACCAGCATGGGCAGCCCGCTCTACACCCTCGCTTGAACTCATGACGCTAGCAGCCCCGTTCCAGGTAGCCCAATGCCTGGAAAGCGGCATCAAGGGCTGGAAAATACCGCTGAATTACATAGACAGCACGCAGGAAAGCCGCGAGCGCTACAGCCTGCGCCTGACCAATCCGGTCACCGGCCGTTCCGGCTTCGAGGTGGTGATGGAGCCCGGGCTGGTGCGCCTGTTCGAACGCGGGCCCAAGCTCTCCAAACAATGGCTGCGCCTGATCCGCCGCTGCGCAGGCAGCTAAACCACACGCCATAGAAAAAGGGCATCGCCATCCGGTGGATGCGATGCCCTTTTTACGCTCGTGTCTTTTTGAGCTTACAAGCCGCCGTAGGAATGCAGGCCGGACAGGAACATATTGACGCCGATAAAGGCAAAGGAAGTCACAAATAACCCGACGACGGCCCACCATGCCAAAGGTGCGCCGCGCCAGCCCTTGACCAGACGCATATGCAGCCAGGCGGCGTAGTTAAGCCATACGATCAGCGCCCAGGTCTCTTTCGGGTCCCAGCTCCAGTAGCCGCCCCATGCGTCGGCGGCCCACATCGCGCCCAGAACGGTGGCGATGGTAAAGAACAAAAAGCCGACGGCAATCGCCTTGTACATCACCTCATCCAGCACCTCGGATGGCGGCAGTTTGCCGGCGAGCCAGCCGCGCATCGAGATCAGCTCGGCCACACCCAGCATAGCAGCGATGGCAAAAGCGCCATAACCGACAAAGTTGGCCGGAACATGTATCTTCATCCACCACGACTGCAGGGCGGGAATCAGCGGCTGGATTTCATGCGCCTGACGGTCAAACGCATACCAGACGATAAAGCCAACCGCCGCGCTGATAATCAGCAGCACAAAGGCACCCATCTGCCGTGCCGCAAACTTGGCCTCGTAATAGAGGTACATCAGTGCGGTAATCAGGCAGAACAGCACGAACACTTCGTACAGATTGGACACCGGGATATGCCCGATATCGGGGCCTATCAGATAACTTTCGTACCAGCGCGTCCCCAGACCGGCCAGCCCCATCACCGTTGCCGCCCACGTCAGCCCCGAGCCCATTTTCTGCAAGGTTGCCGAACGGCTGAGCAAACCCGCCCAATACACGCCGGTGGCCAATACGAACAAGGTGCACATCCACATAATGGAGGACTGGCTGGACAAGATATATTTGAGCAAAAAGGCACTCTGGCCACGCGCCAGATCATGCTCATATAACTGGATCGCGCCCAGCGACAAGCTGCCGGACAAGGGAAAATACCAGCGCCACGGTTTCCAGAACCAGCCCAGTGCAATCAGGCTGATGGCCGAGCCGGCCAGAATGGCTTCCTCGTAGACATCCATGAAATGGTCGTACTGGTAAAAGGCACCGGCACACACCAGCAAAATAAACAGGGCATAAGCCCAGTCGCGCAGATCCAGCCTGCGCCAGCTGGCTTGTTGTGCTTCAAGACGATAAACAGAACTCATGGTTGCTCCCTGACTAGCAGTTCCAGTGCCTCGCGTTCGCGCTCAAAGTCGCGATCGAGATCCCGGTTGTGACGATTAGAGGTCATGGCCAGACGCACGGCTCCGGAGCGGAACACCAGCCAGACCCGGATTTCGCGTACATAAAACATCAAGATGATGCCGATCACCAGCAGCAAGGAGCCCAGATAGACCAGGTTCTTGCCGGGAGAACGCGTCAGTTGCAGACCCGAAGCCTGCACCTGATCGAAGCCGGTGAGCTGCAGATAAACCGGCGCACCGTAGTCATGCAACGCCGAACTGGCCACCAGGCTATCCAGCAAGAAGCGATAGTGCGTCTCGTCAAACTTGGCCGGTGCGACACCGGCACGGCTATCGGCGACCGCCATCAGGTCGCCGACCGTGCCTTGCAGGATTTTCACATAAGTCTGGGCGACAGCCTGGCGCTTGTCTTCCGGCACCCGCGCGTCGAGGAAGTTTTCCAGCGCGGGGAAGCCCCCGCTGGCAAAGCGGTCCAACACCCACTTCACACTACTCTCGAACTGCGTGCGTACCGCCGGGCTGATGGCACCGCCCTGCAGTGCCTTGTCAGCCGTGCGCCGGGCGACTTCATCGTATAGCGCAGGGGTGGAAAAAGCCGCATTCAGGCGCATGAAACGCTGCAGTGTAAATTCGTCATCCAGCGGAATCCGCAGATACTGGAAAGGCTCGGACAGCTGGCGGCGTACACCCGAAATCTGGTAGTTGGCACCCTCTTGCTGGATGGGTGCCATGTACTGGTGATATTCGTGCGCCTGCCCCTGGGCATCCCGCAACTTATAGGTAATCGACGGGCCTACGTTTTTGAGTGACTTCTCGTGCTTGACCTCACGCGCATCCTGCATCTTTTGCGCCAGTGTCTTATCGACGTCGGCCCCGGTTTTAGCCATGTTCTCGACGTTGTAAACCTTGAGGTCTCCAAACTCGAGCGTGTAGTCCTTGTCATTGGCACGCAAAGGCTGTGCCGCCTGCGACACACCCTTGATCGTCACCGGCGACAGCTGGGGCTGTGCCAGATTCCATGCATTCAGCTCCAGCGGCGAGCCGCCATCACCGAAGCTCGCCTGATAAATAGCGACGCCATCAATCACCAGCGGATGGTTAACCCTG
The DNA here is from genome assembly GCF_051659485.1 of Craterilacuibacter sp. Taxonomy (NCBI): domain Bacteria; kingdom Pseudomonadati; phylum Pseudomonadota; class Betaproteobacteria; order Neisseriales; family Neisseriaceae; genus Craterilacuibacter; species Craterilacuibacter sp. The sequence goes on from NZ_JBOFOO010000169.1 coordinate 6,184, forward strand.
ACGGTTGCGGCGGTTTCCTTACCGGTGGCCTTGTCGGTCACCACGATATCGCTGGCAAACAGCTTGGGCATGCCATTGCTGTAATAATCGACATGAAACTGCTTGAGTGTCACGGCAAACGGCAATTCCTGTACCAGATAGCCCTTGCCGGCATTCAGGAACACCACATCGGCGCTACGGTTCTCGGCGATGGTGACATTGCCGCGATACGACAGGTTAGCGGCACTCAGCCGGCTTTGGGCCGGAATCTGGCTTTGCGGCACATCACGCGTTTCCGGCACCACCCGCCCGCTAAGCTCACCCAGCTTAAGCGGCAGATTGCCGTCCATCAGGCCGCCAATACAGATCACCACCATCGCGATATGGGCAAAGAAATAACCCAGCTTGTTGGCCGCGCCTTTTTTGGCGGCCAGCACCCGGCTGCCATCCTCGCGCATATGCTCCTTGATACGAAAGCCCTGCACCTTGAGCCGCGCCGCGACCGCATCCGGATCCACCTGGCCTGCGATACTGACACTGTGCGACATCAGGCTCAAGGAAGTATCGGATGCCTTTTCCCGATAGGCCTTCATCTCCTTGACGAAGCCCGGGCCATTACGCAGTATGCACAAGCTGGTCGACAGCACCAGAAATGCCAGAATGGTCAAAAACCAGCCTGAGTGGTAAACATCGTACAAGCCGAGTGTTTCAAACAACAAAAACCAGAACTGGCCAAACTCGAACGCATAATTGGTATAAGGCTCGTTCTGCTTGAGAACAGTGCCGATCACCGAGGCAATCGCCAGTATGGTCAACAGGCCGATAGCAAAACGCATTGAGCTGACAAGCTCATAAATACGGTGTAACCACTGCAAATTACGATTTTTTATTTTCATATCGGCATAAAGCAAAAGAGGGGCCCGAAACGGGCACCCTCCCTATGAGTGTTGGCTCAGGTAAAAGTTGCGTTCAACGCAGACCCGAAATATATTCGGCGACCGCTTTCATTTCCGCATCACTCATGCGTGCAGCAATATCGGTCATGATCACGTTGTTACGCACGATAGCGCCTTTGTAATCCTGCAGCTGCTTAACGGTGTAACTCGCATGCTGACCACCCATGCGCGGATATTTTTCCGGCAGGCCGGCGCCGGCAGGACCGTGGCACGACATACAGGCCGGCAGCTTGGTCGCGGCATTACCCGCACGGTAGATCGTCTTGCCCAGTTCCAGCTGGGTCTTGTCCGACGCGTCACGCGGCTTGACCTTTTGCTGGCTAAAGTAGGCGGCGACGTTCAGCATGTCCTGATCTGACAAGGTCGAAGCCATGCCCAGCATGATCGGGTTTTGCCGAGTGCCGGCTTTGAAGGCCTTAAGCTGGGCATGCAGATACTGCTGACTCTGCCCGGCCAGCGTCGGATTGATCGCGGCAACACTATTACCATCTACGCCGTGGCAGGCTGCGCAAACCTGTTCGACAATAGCCTTGGCCTTGGTCGGATCAGCCTGCAGCGCGGGTGCTGAGGCCAGGGAACTACCGGCTACTAAAACAGCCGACAGCGCCAACAGCATCTTACGTTTCATGGTCGCTCCTTAGGGAGAATGCGTGAATATCGGTAAAAGAGGCATTTTCAAACGTGCTATTCTATAACAACTGACTTGTCCATTACTACTATGCCTATCTTCCAAAACGCCAGTTTTTATACCACCGTCAACCACCTGAAAGATTTGCCGCCCACGCGTGCCGAGGTGGCTTTTGTCGGTCGGTCGAACGCGGGCAAGTCCAGTGCCATCAATACGCTGACCAACCGCACACGCTTGGCTTATGTTTCCAAAACCCCTGGGCGCACCCAACACATCAACTTTTTTGATTTGGGAAACGAACGCTATCTGGTTGACTTGCCCGGCTACGGCTTTGCTCAGGTTCCGGAAGCGATACGTACTCACTGGGTGCAATTACTGGGTCGCTACCTGCAAACACGGGAAAGTCTGGTCGGCCTGATCCAGATCATGGATATCCGCCATCCGCTCAAAGAGCTGGACTGGAAGATGCTGCTCTATTTTATCGAGACCAACCGCCCGGTACACATCATGCTGTCCAAGGCCGACAAACTGTCGCGCCAGGATCAGACCAAAGCGCTCAAGGAAGTGAAGGAAAAGCTGGCCGCTTATCCACAAATTACCATCCAGCTATTTTCCAGCCTGAAAAAATCGGGTTGCGAGACGGTAGAGCAGATTGT
>NZ_JBOFOO010000170.1:0-13667 GCF_051659485.1 Craterilacuibacter sp.
CAATCTGCAGCCGGCCCGTTTTGCGTCAGTTACGCGTCAGACCCTGACCAGGAAGCGGCCGACATGCTGCCCTGCGCTCAGGCCCTGTGCCGCCGCGATCGCCTCATCCAGGCCGATCTCGCGGGTATTGGCTTCCAGATCGGCCGCACCCAGCAAGGTAGCCAGCTGCTGCCATGCCGCCTCGCGCCGCGAGTGCGGGCACATCACGCTGTCGATGCCGTACAGGGTCACGCCGCGCAGGATAAACGGCGCCACTGTCGCCGGCAGATCCATCCCGCCGGCCAGACCGCAAGCCGCCACGGCACCGTCGTAGCGCACGCAGGCACAGGCATGGGCCAGCACCGTTCCGCCGACACAATCGATCACCCCCGCCCAGCGTTCGCGCTCCAGCGGACGCGAGGCCTGCTGGTATTCGGCCCGGTCCATCACGCCGGCGGCACCGATTTCGCGCAGATAAGCCTCTTCACCCGCCTTGCCGGTCATGGCCCAGGCCGAATACCCCAGCTTCTTGAGCAGCATCAGCGCGATGCTGCCGACCCCGCCGCTGGCACCGGTGACCAGAATGTCGCCGTCTTCCGGCTTCAGGCCATGCTTTTGCAGGGCCATCACACACAGCATCGCCGTATAGCCGGCGGTGCCTATCGCCATCGCCTGGCGCGCGCTCATGCCCTCGGGCAGCGCCACCAGCCAGTCGCCGGACACCCGGGCCCGCGTAGACAAGCCGCCCCAGTGGCGCTCGCCCACGCCCCAGCCATTGAGCAGCACCCGCTTGCCCACCGGCCAGCGCGGGTCTTCGCTGGCGACTACCTCACCGGCAAAGTCGATGCCCGGCACCATGGGAAAGCTGCGCACCACCGGCGCACTGCCGCTGATCGCCAGACCATCCTTGTAATTGAGGGTGCTGTACTCGATGGCGATGGTCACATCGCCGGCAGGCAGCGCCGAGTCGTCCAGTTCGCGTACTGCGCACGTCTGTCCACTGGCTTGCTTGTCTATCACGATGGCTCTGAACATGGTTGTCCTTCCTGAATATCACTGAATAATGCGTCTGCCCGCCGCCATTGCCGGCGTGGGCACAGGCCGCAAGCATAGTCCAAAAGACGCAACCCAGCGCCGGCGGCCGGCAATCTCTGCTATGCTGCGCAGCAACCCCTCCGTAGCAGCCTCATGCCGCTGCGGCTTTTTTTCGTTCCGGCGTATCATGCAGCCACACCCAACGACAGCACACCCAAGACCATGCTCAATAACGACATCCTGCGCAGCGTGCGCTTTATTCTCGACCTGCGCGACAACCAGCTCCCCAAGCTGATCCAGCAAGGCGGGCAAGATCCGGCCGAACTCGACATTCCGGCCCTGCTCAAGCGCGACGACGACGAAGGCTTCAAGCCGTGTAACGACCGCGTCCTGTCGGCCTTTCTCGATGGCGTCATCACCCTCAAGCGCGGCACACGCGAACCGGCGGCTGATGCCCCTGCCGCCGCCCCGCAGCGCATGTCCAACAACCTGATCCTGAAGAAGCTGCGCATCGCCTTCGAGCTCAAGCAGGACGATATCCAGGCACTGATCCAGCTGTCCGGACTGAATGTCAGCGCCACCGAACTGGGCGCCTTATTCCGTAAACCCGGCCACAAGCACTACCGCGAATGCGGCGACCAGTTTTTGCGCAACCTGCTGCGCGGCCTGACCCTCAAGCTGCGTCCCGATGCCAAGGATCCAGCCTGAGCATGCCGCACACACCCGAGTCGGCCGCCATCTCCTGCAGCAGCTGCAAAGCCTGCTGCTGCCAGCTGGAAGTCATCCTGATGGCAGGCGACGATGCGGTGCCGGCGCGCTATATCGTGGAAGACGACTGGGGAGCGGAAACCCTGCGCCGCCGGGATGACGGCTGGTGCGCGGCACTGGATCGCCAGACCATGCTGTGCACCATCTACGCCCAGCGGCCATGGGTGTGCCGCGAGTACCAGGAAGGCGATTACGACTGTCTGGTACAACGCAAGCTGATCCCCATCCTGACCCTGCGCTAGCCACAAAAAACCCGCCGGTTTGCACAGGCGGGTTTTTTACCGGATCACGCGGGCATCAGCCGCCCAGATCGGCGCATTGAGCTTGCGGCGAATAGCTTTCCAGCCAGGCTAGCGTTGCGGCCAGCAAGCTATCTTCATCGCTAAAAGTCTGCACCCCCGGCACATCCGGTGCCTGACAAATGGAAAACACCGGCTTTTTCCACTGCAAGGCCATGGCAACTTCCGACAGCGTCCCCAGCCCGCCACCAATGGCAATCAGGCAGGCACCGGCACGCGCCACCAGCATATTGCGCGACAAGCCGATACCGGTCGGCAAAGCCACCGTCAGGTAGGGGTTGCCGTAAGCGGCATCTTCTTCCGGCAGCAGGCCGATACAAATACCTTGCGCGTCGCTGGCACCACGGGCAGCGGCCTGCATCACGCCTATCTTGCCGCCGCACACCAGCGGCACGCCAGCCTGTGCCAGCGCGTAAGCGAGGCGATAGGCGATCGCTTCTTGCTCGGCCGTAGCATCGCGCGGCCCGACAATGGCCACCGGCTGCGCCAGACGGCGGGCACTTTGCTGGCGGATACCCAGGGCATTCAGCCCGGCAGAAACTTCATTCGAATGTTGCATGTTCACGACGTTGACTGAAATGGTCGCCCAGCCCCAAGACCAGCGAGCACAGGGCCAGCAGGATAATGGACAGGGCGGAAGTGACAGGGAAGTCCGCACCGCCGTCGCCTATCTTGGCGTACAGCAAGAGCGGCAGAATATTGACCTGGGTGCCGACCAGCGCCAGTGCAGTACCGTAAGTGCCCATCGCCAGTGCGCTGACCAGCGCACACGAACCCAGCACCGACGGGCCGACTTCAGGCAGCACCACATCGATAAAGGCACGGCGCGGGCTGGCTCCCAGCGTGCGCGCCGCTTCGATAGGACGCAGGTCGAGGTTGGCAAACACCGGGTACAGCGTCAGCGCCACGCGCGGGATCAGATAGTAGGCATAGGCAAAAGTCAGCCCGCCCACGGTATAGACCCAGCCGCCGATCTCGGCGGTATCGGCCCCCAGATAACCCAGCAACTGGGTCACAAAGCCGGCGCGGCCGAAGGCCAGAATAAAACCGTAGGCCACCACCATGCCGGAGAAGGCCAGCGGCAGCCCGAGCAGTGTCATCAGCTTGTCGCGCCAGAATGGCGTCGCCTGCGCCAACTGCCAGGCCACCGCCACGCCGACCAGCGTGGACAGACCCCCGGCCGACAGGCCAAGCAAGACCGAATTGGTCAGCGCCGGCCAGAACAACGGATCGTCCAGCATGCGGCCAAAAGCAGCACCATTCTCGGAGACGGCTTCCGGCACCAGCGCCAATAGCGGCAGGACAAAAAACAGGCCGATAAACACAAGCGCAGGCCATGCGCCGAACCGTTGCAGCATATTGATTCCTTACTTGGATAGTGCGGCGCGGGCCCAGGCGGCATCTATCGAGGCCTTATGGGCTTGAGCCTTGATCACATCCACCGGCTTCACCTGGGGTGCGTCAGGCATCTTGGCCTTGATCGCGGCAGGGAGCGCCACCGAGCTGACAGCCGGGCGCACATAACCTTCGGCAAACAGGGTCTGGCCCTGACTGCTCATCACGAAGTTGAGCCACAACTTGCCGGCGTTCGGGTTAGGGCCATTCTTCACCAGACTCATGCCGTAAGGTGCGGCCGCGCTGCCCTCTTTCGGGATCACCACGGCGATGCTGTCCTTCATGCCGTCCATATACTTGGCCTTGAGGCCGTCGTTCTCGTAGCCGATCCAGATCGGAATCTCGCCCTTGAGGAATTTGGCGTAAGGCGTAGTGCCTTCAACACGCAGCACATTACCCGCCTTGTGCAGACGGCCCATATAGTCGGTACCCGCCAGCGGCTTGTCCATCGAGCCGCCATTGCCGAAGGCAGCGGCCAGCACCGCAACCTGCCCCTGACCGGTGGAGCGCGGGTCGAGATAGACCACGCTGTTCTTGTACTCGGGCTTCAAGAGGTCGGCCCAGCCCTGCGGCACATTTTTCACCAGCTTCTTATTGACCAGGAATGCGACGTTGAGCGAATGCACGCCGAACCACTTGCCGGACGCTTCACGCGTCACCGGGCTGACCTTGTCGAAATTGACCGGCTTGAACGGGGCGACTACGTCTTTAGCCACCGCATCGACGGCGGACTGGGCGAAGTAGTAAGCAGTGTCGGCCTGCGGACGGCGACGGGTCTTGTCCAGCGCCACCACGGTCGCAGCCGAACCCAGATCGTTATAAGTCAGCTCGACCTGTGGATAACGGGTCTTGAATGCCTTGAACAGAGACTTCCAGTTGGCCCATTCCGGCCCGGTATCAAACGACACCACAATGCCTTCCTTGCTGGCGGCCTGATACAGCGCCTTTTCACCCGTATACATTTCGGCACCGGTAAAGGCCAGTGCCGGCAGGGAGAACGCCGAAGCTATCGTGACGGCCAGTAGCTGGCGACGGTTGATGATGGACATGAAAGTTTCTCCAAAGCAGATTGAGGGGTTCAGGCAGCAAGCAGACGGATATGTTCGGGAGCGACGGCAATGGCAGTCTGTGGCGCATGACGCGCCTCGCCCAGCCACGGCGCAGCACTGCCCGCAGGCATGAAGTCGTAACGGTTGAACGAGCCCAGATAGCGGTTGAGGGTGACGCGGCCTTCGATGCGGTTGACGGTGCCGGGCAGCGGGTCAGCCTCGATATGTTCGGGACGCACCAGCAGCTTGACCGCACTGCCGGACGCATGGCTGCCGGTATCGCAGGCAAGCACGGCAAAACCGGTATCGACTTCGCCCGGCGCGCGCACCGTGGCCGGGGTGATGGTCGACAGGCCGACAAAGCGCGCCACGGTTTCATTCAGCGGATTTTCGTACAGCTCGGTCGGCGTACCGTATTGCAGCACCCGGCCCTGATCGAGCAAGGCAATGCGGTCGGCCATCGCCAGCGCTTCTTCCTGATCGTGGGTCACCAGCAAGGTGGTGGCGCCGAACTGCTGTTGCAGCAGGCGGATCTGGTCGCGCAATTGGCCGCGGATAGAGGCATCCAGCGCCGACAAGGGCTCGTCCAGCAATAGCGCCTGCGGGCCGTAGGCCAGCGCCCGTGCCAGAGCCACGCGCTGCTGCTGGCCACCGGACAATTGCGCCGGACGGCGGTCGGCAAAACCGGACAGCCCGACCAGCTCCAGCATCTCCAGTGCCTTGGTGCGCCGCGCAGGGCTATCGACACCGGCCATCTTCAGGCCGTAGCCGATATTGTCGGCGACGGAAAGATGCGGAAACAGCGCGTAATGCTGGAACATCATGCCGATATGGCGCTCGTGTACCGGCCTGTTCGACAGGTCGCGGCCATTCAGCACGATACGGCCCTGATGGCCGCTAATCAGGCCGGCAGTCAAGCGCAGCAAGGTGGTTTTGCCCGAGCCGGACGGGCCGATCAGCGCAACCAGTTCGCCGCTATTCAGACCCAGCGACACATCATGAACGCCGATTTCGGTGCCACGATAATGAAAATTGACGTGTTCGAATGAGAGACTCATGCTTTTTTCGAGGCCAGAGTAGAAGTCAGGGAAGCCAGCGTCGCCAGTAGCAGCAGGATCACGGTTGCAGCACAGGCAAAGCCGGTAGCCCCATAAAACGCCTGTAGCAACACCACCGGATAGGTGCGGTTCTGGAAGCCGACAATCAGGTTGGACAGCTGGAATTCACCGATGGACAAGGCAGCCACCATCACCAGGCCAGCCACCAGGCTGTGGCGCAGATTGGGCACGATAATGCCGAAGAAACGCTGTATCGGACGCGCCCCCAGCGTGGCGGCGGCTTCTTCCAGCCGGTCCAGACGCTGGTGGCGCAAGTCGGTGACCAGCGCCTGCGTGAGGTATGGCAGAGTCAGTACCACATGCGCGGCAATCAGCAAGGGGGTACTGCCCAGCCACGGCATGGCATCGGTGTTGAACACCAGAATATAGCCGAAGCCCAGGGTGATGGTCGGCACCGCGACCGGCAACAGCATCAGCAAGCGGGTGGCAAAACGGTTTTTTTCTTTGGCGCCGTGAACCAGCGAATAGGCCAGCGGCACACACAGCAGGGTATTGATCACGCAAGCACTGGCGCCGACGATCAGGCTGGTGATAAAGGCGCGGATAAAGCTGCGGTCATCCCATAGCTCCAGATACCACTGGGTGGTACTGCCCTCGGGCAGCAGCGCGTTGATCCAGGTCTCGCCGAAGGAGCCGACCAGCACCAGGCCGATAGGCAATACCAGGTAAAGCAAGTAAATCAGGGAAACCAAACGGATAAGCATGGGCCGCCTTGTGTAACCCGACGCGGGTCAAGCAAAGGCGGTATTATATTAGCGATTGAATGCACTCAAATGATTAAACCGAACGCCAAGCTTGCGCTTTACGCACAGATGGCCCGCTCAGGTAAACCATGAAACGTCGCTGCCCCAGTATCCACGAACTTCTGGCCTTCGAGGCTGTAGCACGTCATTTGTCGGTGACACAAGCGGCAGACGAATTGTGCGTGACCCCCAGTGCCGTCAGCCGCAAGCTCTCCGGACTGGAAATCTTCCTCGGCGTCGAACTGCTGGCGCGCGTCGGCCGCTCTTTTGTGCTGACCCATACCGGGCGCCACTATCTGCAACGTATCCAGCCGGCGCTACGGGCACTGGAAAGTGCATCCTACGATCTGGCCAGCAGCCAGAGCGGCCACGGCACGCTCAGCCTGTCCTGCGTGCCGACCTTTATGACCAAATGGCTGATCCCGCGTCTGGCCTTGTTCGGTGAAGCTTATCCACAGGTGACGCTGGCTTTCCAGCAACACTTGGCCGGCCGCCAGGCCCAGCCCAATGATGTCACGGCCGCCATCCGCTATGGCGATGGTGACTGGCCCGGCGTGGTGTCCGAAAACATTACCGGCCTGCATTTCATCCTGATCGGCCCGCCATCCGGCAACAAGACCATCCCGATACCGGCCAGCAGCGACGAGCTGTCGCAAACCCGCATCCTGATCCATCAGGGTGCAGCCGATATCTGGCCGCAATGGTGTGCCGCGCGCGCACTGGCCGCACAGCCGCTACGTACCGGTTCGCGTTTCGAACACTACAGCTCGCTGATAGGCGCAGTCGAAGCCGGCATGGGGTATGCACTGGTGCCGCGCTGCCTGGTTGAGGGCGAGCTCGCCAGCGGCCGGGTCAGCGAGCCGTTTAACAGCACGGAGACGCTGAATCAGGGCCACTATCTGTGCTACCGCGAAGAACAGCTGGAGTCGCCGGTCTTCCTCGCCTTCCGCAACTGGCTGTTGGAACAGGGCCGGCAAGCCGGCGGCCCCGGCCTGCCGGAGCAGCAGAATGTGATTCCGGAGTTTGAATAAAATCAGGGATTAGGGATTAGGGACTCGCGGCGCTTGATGCTGTGATGACCAGCGGCCCCATTCCCCGTTCCCTAATCCCGAGTCCCTGATCCCCGATCCCCGATCCCGCCACTGCCTTACAGGTCCGTAATCGCGCTCACCTGCCAGCGCTTGGCTAGCAGCTTGCCCTTCTTGCCGCGTTTGCCCTCGAACTCGGCCAGCGCCAGACGCTCGTCGGCCACCTTGCCGCGCACCGAGGTGGTGGCCAGCAAAGCCTTCTCGCCCGCCACCAGCCCGACCGCCGTCAGCACATCGTTTTCTTCCAGCGCCATCAGCATCAGGCCGCGGCCCTTGGCCAGCTCTTTCAAGTCGCTGGCGGGGAAAGCCAGCAGGCGGCCCAGCGTGCTGACGGCCACCAGCTTGAGCCCGTCCAGCGAGGCGCTGACCCGTACCGGCGGCAGTACCCTGTCGTTTTCATCCAGCGTCAAGAACGCCTTGCCGGCCTTGACCCGACCGGTCATGTCCGACACCTTGGCCACGAAACCATAGCCCCCCGAACTCGCCACCACAAAACGGGTATCGTCCGGTGCGGCCAGAATCTGTGCCACCTTGGCGCCATCCTGCATGTCCAGCAGCGAGTTCACCGGCGCGCCATCGCCACGCCCGGTCGGGACGGCCGCTGCGTCTATGGTGTAGGCGCGGCCCTTGGTATCGAGCACCACCACCGGCCACACGGTGCGGGTTTCCAGCACCGCCGCCAGAGCATCGCCATCCTTGAACGACAGGGCCGACAGCTCGACATTGTGGCCGACACGGGCACGCAGCCAGCCTTTTTGCGACAGAATCAGCGTCACCGGCTCGTCAGCCACGCTCTGGTTGAGTACCGCGCGCTCGGTGACCTTGATTTCGGACCGGCGTGCATCGCCATATTTGGCGGCATCCTTGCGGATTTCATCGGCCAGCAGGCGACGGAAGGCTTCCGGATCGGCCAGCAACTGGCGCAAGCCATCGCGCTCTTCGCGCAGTTCGGCCAGCTCCTTCTCCAGCTTGAAGCCCTCCAGACGGGCCAGCTGGCGCAGGCGGATCTCCAGAATATCGTCGGCTTGCAGCTCGGACAGGCCGAAGGCCGCGATCAGATCGGGCTTGGGCTCGTCGGCATCGCGGATCACCCGTATCACTTCATCGATATGGATAAAGGCGATCATGCGCCCTTCGAGGATGTGAATACGCTGGCCAACCTTGTCCAGCCGGTAGTTCAGCCGGCGGGTGACGGTGGTGTGACGGAAGTCCAGCCACTCGGACAGAATGGCTTTCAGCCCCTTCTGCCCCGGGCGGCCATCCAGCCCTATCATCACCAGATTCATCGACACATTGCCCTCCAGACAAGTCTGGACCAGCAGGGTATTGATGAATTCGTCCGGGTCCTGACGGCTGGACTTGGGTTCGAACACCAGCCGCACCGGGCAGGCACTGTCCGACTCGTCGCGCACGCGGTCGAGTACCGACAGCATCAGGCTCTTGAGGTTTTGCTGCTCCAGCGACAGGGTCTTCTTGCCCGGCTTGACCTTGGGGTTGGTCGCCTCCTCGATCTCGGCCAGCACCTTCTGCGCGCTGGCGCCCGGCGGCAGTTCGGTGATGATCACCCGCCACTGGCCGCGCGTCAGGCGCTCGATTTCCCACTTGGCGCGTACCCGCACCGAACCGCGCCCGCCTTCATAGGCAGACAGGATGTCGGCTTCGGGGGTAATGATCTGGCCGCCACCCGGGAAGTCCGGCCCCGGCACATAGGCCATCAGCTCGGCGGTGGTGAGTTCGGGCTTGGCCAGCAAGGCCAGCGCCGCGCGCGCCACTTCGGTCAGGTTGTGCGGCGGAATCTCGGTGGCCAGGCCCACGGCAATGCCGGAGGCGCCATTCAAGAGCACCATCGGCAAACGGGCCGGCAGCAACGCCGGCTCGTCGAAAGCGCCATCGTAATTGGGAACGAAGTCGACGGTGCCCATATCGATTTCAGACAGCAACAGCTCGGAAATCGGCGTCAGCCGCGCCTCGGTATAACGCATGGCCGCCGCACGGTCGCCATCGCGCGAACCGAAGTTGCCCTGACCATCGACCAGCGGATAGCGCAGGGTAAAGTCCTGCGCCATGCGCACCATCGCTTCATACGCCGAACTGTCGCCGTGCGGGTGGTATTTACCCAGAATTTCGCCGACCACTCGCGCCGACTTCACCGGCTTGGCACCGGCCACCAGCCCCATATCGCGCATCGCATACAGGATGCGGCGCTGCACCGGCTTCTGGCCATCGGCCACTTCCGGCAGCGCCCGCCCCTTGACCACGCTCATCGCGTATTCGAGATAAGCACGCTCGGCGTAAAGATCCAGCGCCACCCAGCCTTCGCCGCTGCCGGCTTCTTCGACTTCCTCTAAAATGGGCGTGGGTGGGACGGGGGGTTGGGCAAGCAAATCGGGTTCGTCGTTCATCTGGCTGGCAGTCCCGCCGCAAGGGCGGCCGTGATATGTTAGTGAGATCAATAATTGGGGGGATTGTACTATGGCAACTTCACTGGTGTGGCACTGCCACGGATTTGACGGCTTTTCCATCCACACCCTATACGCGGCACTGGCACTGCGCGACCGGGTATTTGTGGTGGAACAGGATTCCGTCTATGGCGATATCGACGGCAGCGACCTCGCCTGCCTGCACCTGCGCGGGCTGGATCAAGACGGACAGCTCGCCGCCTATGCCCGCCTGATCGCACCCGGTGACAAATACCAGGACGCCAGCGCCATCGGCCGCGTAGTCATCGAGCCGGCACTGCGTGGTAGCGGCGTGGGCAAGGCCTTGCTGGCCGAAGCCGTGCGCCAGTGCCGGACACACTGGCCGGATAGCCCCATCATGCTGTCGGCGCAGGCGGACAAACTGGGGTTTTATCAGGACTTCGGTTTCAAAGTGGTGAGCGAACCCTACGACGATGGCGGCATCCTGCATGTCACCATGCGCCGGGACTGAATGGGGAATGGGGAATGGGGAATGGGGAATGGGGAATGGGCTCAGCGTGACGAAAAAACCGGCCCCGTCAAACACCGCGAATCCCCTATTCCCAGATCCCTAATCCCCGATCCCGATCCCGGTTCCCTAATCCCCGATCCCGATTCCCTAATCCCCGATCCCTATTTATTCCCGAACACCGCCTTCCAGCTGGTATAGCTGGTGACATACATCACCGGGAACCACAGCAACAGGCCAAGGAAAAAGGGCAGCATGGCCAGCAGCAGCAAGATGCCCAGCATCAGGCCGCAGGCCAGCAGCGCCTTCCAGTTGCGCAAGCCGGCAGACAGGCTGGTGCGACAAGCGGTGAATGGTGCCAGCCCGTCCAGCACTACCAGTGCCGGCGCAAACCAGTAGGCCATACTGACGATAAACATCGGCACACCAAACACCACGAGCATCATCAGCCCCATCAGCACGCTGACCGGCTCACCCTCCTGTGGCGTCACCACCCAGCCCATGGCCGACAGCAGCATGATCAGCGCCATCATCACCACCACCGCCAGCATGCACAGCGCCAGATACACCAGCGCCACCCCCAGCAAGGGCTTGGGTTGATCGCGAAAGCCGGCAAACAAATCCGACAATTTCAGCTCGCCCCCGCTTTCCGCTTTTTTGGCGGCCAGAATAAAGCCGCCGGCAAATACCGGCGACAACAGCAAAGGCAACACGCTGCCTAGCAGCGGAATCATGCTGACGCCGATATGGATCACCAGATACACCAGCGCCAGCAAAATCCAGGTCACCGGCTGCTCGCGCACCAGCCGGAACGCTGCCGTAATCCATTGCCAGCCGTCTGCGGCGACCAGCTGGCGCGGGCCCGATGGCTGCAGTTGCGGCGGCGGGGTGGTTTCAAAATCACTCATACTGAAGGCTCTCCGGCGGAAAATTTTTCTGATATTGCTTAAAGAGTCGGCAGAAATCATGCTTTCGTCAATGTCTGTCGCCATGCTCGGTTGCCGCGATGCGTCATAACAGGGATAATTTCGCCACTTTTCTGATGGGCGGATACGCCGGCCATCACCGTCTTGCTAACTCTCTCGAGGTTTTTCGCATGGTCTCCCGTACCGAGCTCGCCAACGCGATCCGTTTTCTGGCTATGGATGCAGTCGAGAAGGCCAAATCCGGTCATCCCGGCGCCCCCATGGGCATGGCCGACATCGCCGAAGTCCTGTGGCGCGATCACCTGAGCCACAACCCGGCCAATCCGGACTGGGCCAACCGCGACCGCTTTGTGCTGTCCAACGGCCACGGTTCGATGCTGATGTATAGCCTGCTGCATCTGGCCGGCTACGAGCTGTCCATCGACGACCTGAAAAACTTCCGCCAGCTGCACAGCAAGACACCGGGTCATCCGGAATACGGCTACGCGCCGGGCGTGGAAACCACCACCGGCCCGCTGGGTCAGGGCATCACCAATGCGGTGGGCATGGCACTGGCCGAGAAGATGCTGGCGGCCGAATTCAACCGCGACGGCCACGCCATCGTCGACCACCGCACCTGGACTTTCCTGGGCGATGGTTGCCTGATGGAAGGCATCAGCCACGAAGCCTGCAGCCTGGCCGGCACCTGGGGCCTCTCCAAGCTCACCGCCTTCTGGGACGATAACGGTATCTCCATCGACGGCGATGTCGAAGGCTGGTTCACCGACGACACCCCGGCCCGCTTCGAAGCCTACGGCTGGCAGGTGATCCGCGGCGTAGACGGCCATGATGCGACCGAACTGCAAACCGCAATCGAGACCGCCAAGAAAGAAACCGCGCGTCCGACCCTGATCTGCTGCAAGACCACCATCGGCTTTGGTGCCCCCAACAAGCAAGGCGGCCACGATGTGCACGGCGCGCCACTGGGTGCAGCCGAAATCGCCGCCGCACGCGAAAATCTCAAGTGGCCGCATGCGCCGTTCGAGATTCCGGCCGACATCTACAGCGCGTGGAATGCACGCGACGCCGGTGCCAAGCGCGAAGCCGCATGGGATGCGCACTTTGCCGAATACAGCCGCGCCTACCCTGAGCTCGCCGCCGAATTTAGCCGCCGCATGGCGGGCGAACTGCCGGCACGCTGGGCCGAACACAAGGCCGCCGCGCTCACGCGCATCAACGAAGCGGCGCAAACCGTCGCCACCCGCAAGGCCAGCCAGATCGCCATCGAAGCGTTCTCGCCGCTGTTCCCCGAGTTCGTTGGCGGTTCGGCCGACCTGACCGGCTCCAACCTGACCAACTGGTCCGGCTCCGAGTGGATAGACGGCGAAGGCAACGGTAACTACATCAGCTACGGCGTGCGCGAATTCGGCATGTCCGCCATCATGAACGGCATGGCGCTGCACGGCGGCGTGCGCCCCTACGGCGGCACCTTCCTGATGTTCAGCGAATACGCGCGCAATGCGCTGCGTATGGCAGCCCTGATGAAGATCAACCCGATCTGGGTGTTCACCCACGACTCGATCGGTCTGGGCGAAGACGGCCCGACCCACCAGCCGGTAGAGCAGACCGCCACCCTGCGCTACATCCCGAATATGGATACCTGGCGTCCGTGCGACACCATGGAAACCGCCGTGGCCTGGGCTGCCGCCATCGAAGCGCAAACCCGTCCAAGCAATTTGATCCTCAGCCGCCAGAACCTGCCGTTCATCACCCGCGACGAACAGCAGATCGCCGACATCGCCCGTGGCGGCTATGTCCTACGTGATACGGACGCGCCTAAAGCCATCCTGATCGCCACCGGCTCCGAAATCGAGCTGGCACTCAAGGCACAAGCTGCGCTGGCCGAGGCCGGCATCGCCGTACGCGTGGTATCGATGCCGTCGACCAATGTCTTCGACCGTCAGGACAAGGCCTACCAGGCCAGCGTCTTGCTCGCGGGTGTGCCGCGCGTTGCCATCGAAGCCGGCATCTCCGACTTCTGGCGCAAATACGTCGGCCTGGAAGGCGATGTAGTCGGTATCGACACCTTTGGCGAGTCGGCGCCCGCGCCGCAGTTGTTCAAGGAATTCGGCTTCACCGTCGACAATGTGGTCGCCAAGACCCGCGCCGTAATCGGCTGATAGACAGGCCACCCCGTCAGGGGTGGCCGTTTTTTTGCATTCCGCTTCCCCCCTATTCTCGGAGAGAAACTCGATGACCATCCGCGTTGCAATCAACGGCTACGGCCGTATCGGCCGTCAGGCCCTGCGTTCCATCTACGAATACAATCTGCGTGGCGATTTCGAAATCGTGGCGGTCAA
>NZ_JBOFOO010000171.1:0-11370 GCF_051659485.1 Craterilacuibacter sp.
GGATTTCGTGCTTATCGGTACTAAAGTGGTCGGCTGCATACTTGCGTGCCAGCTTGAAAGCCGCCTCGTTAGCTTCCGCGCCGGAATTGCAGAAGAAAACGCGTTCGGCAAACGTCAACTCGGTCAGTAAGCTGGCCAATTCAAGCGCCGGCTCGTTGGTGAATACATTGGACACATGCCACAACTTGCCCGCCTGTTCGGTCAGCGTCGCCAGCAGTTCAGGGTGGCAGTGCCCAAGCGCGTTGACGGCGATCCCGCCGGCAAAGTCGACATACTCGCGCCCGGCCTGATCCCACACCCGCGAACCCGCACCACGTACCGGAATAAAACCGGCCGGGCCGTAATTGGGAACCATCACCTGATCAAAAGTGGCGCGGCTGACCGTATTCTTCATCTGCTTTCCTTCCTGCTGTAGCGGGTTGTTCTGGTAGTTTTGAGCGATTCTACATGGGAAGGCCGAATACCCACTTCACCTATGCGACATGCGTTTACACATTTACTTGACCCAGATCAAATTCGCCCGCATTTATCATGCAACAGCACCAGCGCACCCCAATCGGGTAAAGAGAAATATGGAAACTGCCTGGCGCACACGCGCCGCAGCCAAGGCACAGGCGTAAAAAACCCCGCACCAGGCGGGGTCAGTCACAGATGGCTCTAATACTAGATCAGGCCTTGGCCGGTACCGCCGCCAGCACCGCTTTGAGTAGCGCCCAAACCTTGCCGACTGACGCGACATCGACCCGCTCACCCGGCGCATGCGCGCCCCGAATGTCCGGCCCGAAAGACACCATATCCATCTGCGGATATTTGGAGCCGATCAAGCCGCACTCGAGTCCGGCGTGAATGACCTTGACGCCGCTCTCGCCGCCGAATTCGCGCGCATACACCTGCTGGAACAAGGCCAGCAGTGCCGAATCCGGATTCGGGGCCCAGCCCGGATACTTGCCTTCGCGCTCGATATCGCACTGCGCCAATTCAAACAGGCTGACAATTTCATCCGCCAGTGCCCGGGTACCCGACTCTAGCAGGGAGCGCACCATCAGGTTGGCAAACAGCGTGCCGTTTCCGATCTGCACCACACCCAGATTATTCGAGGTCTCCACAACCCCGCTGACGCGCTGGCTCATGCGCTTCACGCCATGTGGCGCCGCGTGCAAGGCACGCAGCAAGCGCACCTGATCGGCAGCCGCCATCACGCTGGCAACCTCGGCCGCCTCGTGTGCAACACTCGCGTCTTCATCGACGCCATACAACTCGAACTGCAGTAGCGCTTCAAATTCAGCCAGACGCGTATAGAGTAACGGCAAGCACTCTGCCGGCAAGGCAACAACAGCACTGGCTTCGCGCGCCAAGGCATTGCGTGCGGTACCGCCATCAAACGACACCAGCCGTAAACCCAGTTCGGTTTCATGCGATTTGATCAGTCGCAGCAGGCTTTTCACTGCATTGCCACGCCCTAGGTGAATATCACAACCCGAGTGGCCACCCTTCAAGCCCTTGATGACCAGCCGCGCACCCGCATAATTCGCCGGCAGTGCTTCGCTTGCGTAGCTGCTGCGCACATTGACATCTTCGCCACCGGCACAGCCCAGATAAAAATCGCCCCATTCTTCGGTGTCGATATTGATCAGCAGTTCGCCCTGCAGCAGGCCCGGCTCAAGCCCCAGCGCGCCGCCCATGCCGGCTTCTTCGTCTACTGTCAGCAAGGCCTCGATCGGGCCATGGTCGATATCTTCGCTTTGCAACACCGCCAGCGCCAGCGCCACACCGATGCCGTTATCGGCACCCAGCGTGGTGTTCTCGGCCACCAGCCAGCCATCTTTCAGCACCGGGCGAATAGGATCCTTGAAAAAATCATGCACGGTGCCGGCATTGGCCTGACACACCATGTCCAGATGGCTTTGCAACACCACCCCTTTGCGGTCTTCAAAACCCGGCGTTGCCGGCTTGCGGATAATCAGGTTGCCCGCCGCATCCAGCTGCGTCGTCAAGCCACGCAATTCGGCCCAGCCCTTGAGATAATCACGCAATGCGTCTTCATGCTTGGATGGACGCGGGATTTCGCACAGGGTCTGAAAGTGCTCCCAGACTTCGGTCGGAGCGAGTTCGGCAATATGGGTCACGCGGTATTCCCTTCCTGAGATGGCTTGCTGGCTACCGGGCCTGAGCACCGGTTCGGTAAATTAGGATTTACTTTATCATGGCCAACGCGGATCGCGCCACGGCTAGCCCGTCGCGGCACAAAGGCCGCGCAGCACAGCAAAGAGATAACGGCAGGCAAAAAAATCCCCCTTCCTGCGAAAGAAGGGGGCCATATGCTATTGAGGAAGTGCAACGACCAGCGCTGAGGACGCAGGTCTATCCAGACACTCAGTTTCTGGATGTGTCTGCATAATAAATGACTCTTGATTTGATATCTATCCGTAGAAATACTGAGTCAGACTTTTATTTCATCATTCAGTACCGCCTGAATATCATCCGCTTGCGTCAGCTTTCGAATGGCAGCAAACAGGATTTCAGCCTCGGGGTAGTGGCGTTTCATCTGTGGCAGCCACTGCTTGATCCGGCTGACCGGATAAGGTGTGCCCTCGCCCTTCGCCCGGCACTGGGCATAAAAATCCAGCACCCAGAGCATGACTTCAGACCAGGGTGCGGCTACGTCTTTTTCACCGCTCGCGTGATAACGCGCGATACGCCTGGCCAAATCGGGGGCAGCCAGCAGACCGCGCCCTATCATCACCGAGTCACAGCCACTAACCTCGCGTATCGCCAGATAATCTTCCAGCGACCACACTTCACCATTGGCAACCACAGGTACCGCCACATGTTCACGGATGCGGGCCAGCCACTCCCAATGGGCAGGCGGGCGATAGCCTTCGACCTTGGTACGGGCATGCACCGTCAGTTCGCTGACTCCACCGCTAACCAGTGCCTCGGCACAGACCAGCGTCAGCATCGTGTCTTCAAAACCCAAACGCATCTTGGCCGTCAGCGGGATATGCGAAGGCAAAGCCGCACGCACCACACGCACAATCTCGTGCATCAGTGCCGGCTGTTTCAATAAGGCCGCACCCCCGCCGTGCCGGTTGACTGTCGGCGCCGGACATCCAAAATTAAGGTCGATCACGCCAGCGCCATACTCGACGGCACGCAGCGCGTTTTGTGCCAGCGCCTGCGGGTCGGACCCCAATAGCTGCACCCGCAAGGGCACGCCGGCACGGGTTGCCCCCCCCGAGAACAACTCGGGGGCATGCCGCTGAAAGGTTTTTTGCGGCAACAGGGTGTCGCTTACCCGGATAAATTCGGATACGCACAAGTCGATGCCGCCAATGCCCGTCAGGACGTCGCGCATCACCTCGTCGACTATCCCTTCCATCGGCGCCAATACGATAGCCATAAGGAACATTCCTGCTGAAAACCCGCGATTCTAGCGAAGGGTGCGTGAAAAGTCGCGAGCTCCCGCCGGACAATTCATGCAAAGCAACATGCACTTGATCTCATCGCGGTTATAATTCCATTCATTATGATTTTATAGCCATGCGGTGCAGATACTCCCATGCCGTCTTTAGTACTCCCCGATACGCTATTTTCTCGAAACCGCCTAAGCCAAGATGGTGACCATGTTTTCCGTCTGAGTAGCAGGCAAAGGGATGAGTACGCGGCACAAAGCATGCCCGAGCACACGCTCTCCAGTCAGGATGATGGTTCTTCATTCTGTGCGCTGACCTTGCTTGTGCTGCGGCTATTGCCCTTACTGTACACGCCACTCAGTTGCCGCAATGCGGGCGCCGAGTTGCGTGCCATCGCAAATTCGCTAGGCCAACTGGTCGAGCAAAAGCCCGACGCCTGCATCGCTGCCATCCTGCTGTCACCTTATCAGCTATATACCCCGCGCCATGCCATTAACAGCGCCATCCTTGTCTACCTGCTGGCACAAGCGCAAGCGCTGGACACCCCCACTACCGAATCCCTGGCCTGCGCGGCACTGACGATGAATATCGGCATCGCAGATTTGCAAGACAAGATGGCGCAACAGGCAAGCCCACCCAGCACTGCACAACGGCAATTGATACGACTGCATCCGCTATTAAGCGCTGCACTCGTGAGGGAAATGGGGATTACCGATCCGCTGTGGCATGAGATACTGCTGCTGCACCATGAAGAATGGAATGGCAGCGGCTATCCGTTCCAATTGCTGCAGCCCCATATTTCGGAACATGCACACTTATTACATGTGGCCGATATAAGCTGCGCCAAATTGATGCCCAGAAGCTACCGCAGGCCCGTACCGGCACAGCAGGCGCTTACCCAGCTTTACAATAACCGTGACCAGTTAATTGATGGCCGCCTCATAGCGCTGCTGGTACGCACACTAGGCATCTATCCGCCAGGAGAATTTGTCGAACTGGACAACGGTACGATCGCCATCGTGGTTGAGCGAACCGAAAATATTCAGGCACCGCGTGTTGCACTGCCGACACACCCCGCGCAGCGCATAGACACGGATAAGCCGCCCTACCGCATCAAGCGCCCGACCGTACCGCATATCAATGCCAGACATATCAACTTGCTGGCCCGCTTCTGGGAGTCATCCATATGAGCACCAAACCCGAACTCAGCGCCGGACGCTATCGTCACTACAAGGGCAATGACTATGAGGTCATTGATCTGGCGCGCCATTCAGAAACCGAAGAATGGCTGGTTGTGTACCGCCCGCTATACGGTGAAGGCGGGCTATGGGTACGCCCTTACGCCATGTTCGTCGAAGATGTCTTGGTTGACGGCGTCAGTATTCCGCGCTTTGCCCGCCTGTGCTGAATCAATTACATGCATGACCAAGCCAGACAATAAAAAGGAAAAACCATGTCGATAGCTATTTTCGCCGGCGGATGTTTCTGGTGTACCGAAGCCGTATTCAGCCGCCTTCAAGGGGTTAGTCAAGTGGAGCCCGGCTATATCGGTGGCCACACCGTACAGCCAGACTATGCGCAGGTTTGCGCCGGCAAGTCCGGCCACGCAGAAGCGGTACGCATCCGCTTTGACGACAGTATTATTTCTTTTGAAACGCTGCTCGACGTCTTTTTTACCACGCATGACCCAACCACAGCCGACCGCCAGGGCAACGACATCGGCAGCCAATACCGTTCGGCCATTTTCGCGCAAGATGCAGCACAGGAAGCCTGCGCCCGGGCACGGATAGCGCATGACAATCAGGCGCAAAGCTTTGGCGCGGCGGTGGTCACCCAGCTAGAAATCGCCCAAATCTTCTGGCCGGCTGAAATTGAACATCATGCCTATTATGCCAGCCATCAAACTGCGCCCTACTGCCAAGCCGTGATCCAGCCCAAGCTAGCCAAGCTACGGGCCAAACATGCAGGCAAGCTGACAGGGGATTGAGTGCGCAGGCATAACAGGCCAAACACGCACACCATGTCCGGTATCCGGCTACGGTGTGCGATGGAAATGCGGCGCCACGATCACGGATCACAAAACTTTCAGCACCGCCCCTACTCACCTACATGGTTTACCGCGCCGATTTGATGATGCATGACCTTAGCACCCGATTAAAGAACCAGCACCAACTGGTCAGCGCTTTATCTGTACGTCTGCGTCTGGCTTACGCTGCAGCCTGGTTGCTGCTGACACTCGTGCTGCTCGGTATCGCCATCATATCGGGCATCAGCCGCCATCAGGCATGGTTTCAAGCCAATGCGCTGCATATCAAGTCATCGGTAGAAAGCCGCTTGCAGCTTAGCGAGAGCATCCTGTTCAGCCTGACCGATGATGCCCGCCAGAAGCAGGGCTTCGAGCAGGAGGATATCTCGACTTACGCCCGCTACATGCAAACGCACTATCCCTTCATCCACACCATGGGTTTTCAGCCACTGATCAAGGCCGGTGAACGTGCCGGCTATGAAGCCGCACAAAGCACCCTATGGCAAAGACCAATCACCATACAGGGCTACACCCCTGAATTCGCTACAGGCAGGCAGGCGGCTCAGGGTAAAAATGGGTTAGCAATCCCAAGGTACTGGCAATCCATACCGCTGACCATGATAGAGCCCCGCCAGAACCATCCTGCCAGCCCCATAGGAATGGATCTGCTCAGTACTCCGGTGATCAAGCACACCATTGTGCAGGCGATGCGTAGTGGCGAACTGGAAGTTTCCCTGCCGCTAACCTTGAGCAACGGCAGGCCAGGTCTGGCTTATGTGCAGGCTATCTACGAGGACAGCGCCAAGGAAGTCGCGCCACAAGACCGAAAACAATATGTGCGCGGCATCACCCTGCTGGCCATCAATACCGACCAGCTACTGCAAATTCCACAGACACAAAGCAGCCACACGGCTATCCGCCTGCACCGCATAGACAGCAAGCACAGGGGCGACGATATCGCCAGTCACCAAAGCATGGGTGACCCAGCAACGAACACGCCATACGACTGGCTGCTACCGAAAAACCACACCCGCCTGCGGATAGACCGCAACTATTTTCCGTATGAACTGGAAATCAGCGAGACGGCTAGACTGCCCTCTATCCCGCCCGCCATTTTGATCCTGCTGCCCTGCGCCTCTGCACTCTTATGCTACTTATTACTACTGGTTGCCGGCATACAACGGCAGGCACAATCCCGCCACGACGAAGTCTCACGCAGCCTGGACAAAGAACGCGAACAGGCCATGGTCACCCTGCAGGCCATCAACGATGCGGTCATCGTGATTGATCAGCACCGGCAGATCAAATATATCAACCCCAAAGCCTGCAGGCTGATAGAAAAAAAGGCGGACGACATGCGCGGCCAGCCTCTAGCACAAGCGCTGACGCTGCATTACGAACTGGCTACCGAAGCGGCACCAGACCTGATCGCGCAATGCATAGAGTCCCGGCAAGACGTTAATCTGCCCCAGCATTGCCATTTGATCAGACATGACAGCCAGCACTTGTATATTGAAGGCACGCTATCTCCGCTTCGCGGGCCACAAGGCGAAATGCAGGGTGTCGTTATCGCCATCCGTGATATGGCACCGCTACGCGCACGCATGGCGGAATCCATCCTGCATCGCGAGGAACGCCTGAAACAGCATGCCTTCGAGCTGGCGCGCGCCGCGCGCATCACCAGCATGAGCGAGATGGCTTCAGGCATAGCGCACGAGATCAACCAGCCGCTGTCTGCCATTGCCAGCTACAACGAAGCGGCGCTCACCTTACTGGATGACGATGAACCGGATCGCCATTTATTAAGACGCGCTTTGCAAGGCAGCGTAGAGCAAGCACAAAGAGCTGGCCATATCGTGCACGGCTTGCGCAATCTGGCCACCCGCCAGCGTACCGAACGGGTTCCTGTCGACATCAATCAGGCGATACGCAATACGCTGATGCTGGCTGACAGCGAGCTAAATAGTAAAACCATCCATTTAAGCACCTTCCTGGAAAGTAATCTGCCGCGCGTTTTTGCCGACTCCATCCAGTTGGAACAGGTTTTGTTCAATCTGATTCGCAATGCCATTGAAGCCATGCCGGCCCAGCGGCACTGGGGCTGCCTGAGCATCCGCAGCGATACCCAGGATGGCCATGTACGCGTGCACGTACACGATAGCGGCCATGGCATTCCGGCGAACGATTTGCCGCATATTTTCGACCCTTTCTTCAGCCACAAGCATCAAGGCATGGGTCTGGGCTTGACCATCAGCCAATCGGTTATCGAATCATTTGGCGGCACCATCCATGCCGATAACCATCCGGATGGTGGCGCCGTATTCCGCTTTGAGCTGCCGGCCATCATCGGCAGCCAACCCTAAAGAAGAACCCGCCATGATCAAGACCACACCTACAATTTATCTGGTTGATGACGACCCCGCCATACGCGACTCGCTCGCCCTGCTGATAGGCAGCCATGGCGGTTGTGTCGAAGCCTATCCGGATGCGCCGACCTTTTTGGCCGAAGCCGCCAGCGACGACATCGGCTGCCTGATTCTCGATATCCGCATGCCGCATCTGTCCGGCCTCGCCTTACAGGCGCATTTGCAAAAACAGGGCATCCAGTTGCCCATCATCTTCATCACCGGCCATGGCGATGTTGCACAATGCGCACAGGCTTTCAAAAGTGGTGCCATCGACTTTATCAGCAAGCCGATAGACCAAATCCAGCTCATGGGTAGCGTGCGGCGCGCCATCCGCCAAAGCATCCAACTGCAAGAAAAAAAAGCCGAAACCCGGGACGTCGCCAACCGTCTGGCACGCATCAGCGAGCGCGAGCGCGCCGTACTGGATATGGTGGCCGAAGGCCTGTCCAGCAAGGAAATAGGCAAGCTGCTCGATGTCTCGCCACGCACCATAGAAACGCATCGCGCCAGCTTGTTTGCCAAGCTGGAAGTCAGCACACTGGCCGAGCTGATCCGCTTTTACCTATGCTCACTGGAAGCCTCTCGCAGGCCCACTACCCCATAAGCGTTTTGGCAGACGGCGCACAACACGGTAAGATTCGACCATGACTTGCCTATTCAAGAAAATTGGGCTGTTTGCCCGCCACAGCAAACCCCAGATCGTGACCTCATTGCGCAAACTGGCCGACCATCTGGCCGCTCAAGGCATCGGCGTGCTGATAGACAGCGATAGCGCCAGCGCCGACGAGGCCGGCCCGCATCAACTGATAGACCGCAACGATATAGGTAAACTGGCTGATCTGGCGATTGTACTGGGCGGTGACGGCACCATGCTGGCCGTGGCACGACTGCTGGCGCCCTATCGCGTACCGCTGGTCGGCATCAATCAGGGGCGACTGGGTTTCATGGCCGACATCCCGCTGCACGAGATGCTGGGTACAGTCGATGCCATACTTGTCGGCGACTTTATCCCCGAAGACCGTATCTTGCTAACCGCGTCGGTATTGCGCGAAGACGCCGAAGTCGTCAGCGCGCTGGCACTGAACGACATTGTCGTCAGCCGTGGCGGCTTGGGCTCGATGATAGAGTTCGAGGTTTTCATCGATAACCAGTTTGTCTACAGCCAGCGCTCGGATGGCCTGATCATCAGCACGCCCACCGGCTCCACCGCCTACTCGCTGGCCTCGGGCGGCCCCATCCTGCACCCGACCCTGCAAGCGATCGCATTGGTCCCTATCTGTCCGCAATCGATGAGCAACCGCCCGATTGCCGTCTCCGACAGTTGCGAAGTGGAGTTCATGCTGACACGCGGTCTGGATACCCGCGTGCATTTTGACGGGCAGTCGCATTGTGACCTGATGGAAATGGATCGCGTCATCGTGCGCCGCTACCGCAACCCGCTGCGTATCCTGCATCCGGCCGGATACAACTACTACGACATGCTGCGCCACAAGCTGCACTGGGGCGAACGCCTGCTCTAAATCACACTGAACCGACACCATGCTGCTATCGCTCTCCGTTCGCGACTTTGTTATCGTCGACGCCCTGACCCTGGAATTCAATCAGGGGTTTACCGTCCTCACCGGTGAAACCGGTGCCGGCAAATCCATCATTCTGGATGCGCTGGGCCTGCTGCTGGGCGACCGCGCCGAGGGTGCGCAAGTGCGCACCGGTGCCGACCGCGCCGACCTCTCTGCCGTATTCGATATCTCGCGCCTGCCCGAGCTTGGCGCATGGCTCTGCGGCAACGATCTGGCCGGCGACGACGGCGAGCTACAGCTGCGCCGCAGTCTGGATAAAAACGGCCGCTCCAAAAGCTTCATCAACGGCCAGATCGCCACCCTCGCCCAACTGCGGGAGATAGGCGACTATCTGGTCGACATTCATGGCCAGCATGCCCATCAGTCTCTGGTGCGCCCCGACATGCAGCGCGGCCTGCTGGATGCCTATGCCGGCGCCACATCGCTGGCGCGCGATGTCAACAGCGCCTGGCAAGATTGGCAAGGCGCACGCCGCGCACGCGAAGAAGCCGAGCGCATGAGCCGTGAATCGGAAGTCGAGCGCGAGCGACTGAACTGGCAAATAGGCGAACTGAGCGAATTGGGCTTACAGCCCGATGAATGGACCCCGCTCAACCAGCAACACTCGCGTCTGGCCAATGCGGTCGAATTGGCCCAAAGCGCCCAGCATGCCGTGGACTCGCTCTCCGAAAAAGACGGCAACTGCCTCTCGATCCTGACTCAGGTGCAAAGCCGTTTATCCCGGCTGGCCGGCGTCGATCCGCGTCTGGCCGATACACTGGCACTACTGGACTCGGTCGATGCCGAACTGCGAGAAGTCGTCTACAGCCTGCGCGACTACGCCTCCGATCTGGACGAAGACCCGGCCGAACTCGCCCGCATCGAAGGCCGCATCGAAACCCTGATCGGTGTGGCACGCAAATACCGCTGCCAGCCGCAAGATCTGGGTGAAAAACTGGTCGACTGGCAACGCCAGCTGGCCACACTGGAAGCCAGTACCGATCAGGAAGCACTGGCCACCACGGAGGCGGCGGCACTGGCGCGCTACCGCACTCAAGCTGAAGCCCTGTCGGCCAAGCGCCGGCAGGCTGCAGGCGAGCTATCAAAGCGTATCGCCGGTGAAATGCAGCGACTGGCCATGGGCGGCGCACGCTTTGCCATCGAATTGTCCGCGCTAGCCGAGCCTAGTGCCCACGGTCTCGAATCCATCGAATATCTGGTCGCAGCCAATGCCGGCAGCACCTTGCGCCCACTGGCCAAAGTCGCCTCCGGTGGCGAGCTGTCGCGCATCAGCCTATCCATGCAGGTCGTGATTTCTCAGGTCGCTGCCGTACCGACGCTGATCTTCGACGAAGTCGACGTTGGCATTGGCGGGCGCGTGGCCGAAGTAGTCGGCAAACTACTCAAGGAACTGGGCAGCCATTACCAGGTACTGGCCATCACGCACCTGCCCCAAGTTGCCTCCTGCGGCGATGCGCACTGGCAAGTTGCCAAGGAAAACATCCATGGCAGCACCGTCAGCCGCATCCTGCCGCTGGATACCGAACAACGAGTCACGGAACTGGCTCGCATGCTGGGCGGCGAAGCCATCACCGAAACCACGCGCCAGCACGCGGCAGAGATGCTGGCGGCCAACGCATAAGGCACTAGCAAACGGCAGAATAATCCGTTATTATGCGCAACTCGATCAGCAATGCATCGAGCACGATTTAGGAGGTTTGGGTGAGTGGTTTAAACCAGCAGTCTTGAAAACTGCCGACGGGAAACCGTCCGTGAGTTCGAATCTCACAGCCTCCGCCATAGACATAGTAAACATGCGCCCTTCGGGGCGTTTTGTTTTTCTACCCACGTTACTACCCATGTGAAAAAAGCCGATTGGGGATATATCATCATTTGGCTAACTGGTTCGTCACATCTCAAACCGATGCATCCACCTGTGCCTGCCTGGGCACTCAGTTCAAGTG
>NZ_JBOFOO010000172.1:0-1557 GCF_051659485.1 Craterilacuibacter sp.
TTTTGCCGCCTGACTACGGCGGGAGACAGGCGGGTGGCCTGCTGCAGGCTAGCCTGCGCCCGCTCGCCCTCGTGATTGGCCAGATACAGCTTGGCCAGCCAGTCGTAAGCCTCCATCACCCTGTCGTTGTCCTGCAGCACTTCTTCGAACAGCAGGCGTGCCTCGTCGTAAGACTTGAGCCCGGTCAGCGCCTTGCCCAGGCCCAGTTTGGCCCAAGGCAGGGGTTTGAGGCGCAGCACCTCGACGTATAGTTTTTTGGCGCTGTCCCAGTCGCCTATTTTCAGGCTGAGGCTGCCCTTGAGGCGCATAAAATCGAGGGTGAACTCACCCTTGTCCTGTATCTGCCTGTTGCAGGCCTCTACCGCCGCCATGTATTCGAAGCGCATCAGGCTGTCATCGACCACGCGAAAA
The DNA here is from genome assembly GCF_051659485.1 of Craterilacuibacter sp. Classification (NCBI taxonomy): domain Bacteria; kingdom Pseudomonadati; phylum Pseudomonadota; class Betaproteobacteria; order Neisseriales; family Neisseriaceae; genus Craterilacuibacter; species Craterilacuibacter sp. The sequence continues at coordinate 412 of NZ_JBOFOO010000172.1, forward strand.
GCCTCACGCCGGCGTATCGCCCGCTCCAGACGCAGGCGCAGTTCTTCGCCGGTAAAAGGCTTGAGCAGATACTCGTCCGGCGCCATTTCCGCCGCCGAAATCACCCGCTGCGAGCGGCGCTCGCCGGTCACGATCATGAAGACGCAGGATTGCTTGAGCAGGTTGCGCTCGCGAGCCTCTTCAAACAGATACAGCCCGTCGTAGCCGTGGCCCAGATCGTAGTCGCACAACACCACATCAAAGTCGTAGCGCGCCAGCTTGGCCAGCGCATCGCTGCCACGGCTGGCGTACTCGACCCGCTCCGCGCCAAAGCTACCCAGTGTCATCGCCAGTGCGCGCTGCATCTCGGGCACGCTGTCTATCACCAGAAACAATTTGCGCCGGTAGGGATTGAGCTCTTCGGGCGCAGACTGCCTGCTTCCCTTGTAGGCCGAGGCGATCGCCTGAAACGAATTGGACTGGCTGGCGCTCATGTCACCTTCCTGTAGATGGCTCGCGCCATTATCCGGCGACCAGCTTAGCGTAGCGCAGATCCAGCCACTTCATGCCGTGCTCGGCAAAATTGATCTGCAAGCGCACATCGCTGCCGCTGCCTTCGGCACTGACCACCATGCCGGGGCCAAACTTGGCATGACTGACGCTCTGGCCGATATGAAAGCCGCCATAATCGCCCCCTTGAGGCGCCGCCCATGCCGGCATGGAGGCGTTCAGCCACGGCGCCTTGGCTGGTGCCCGCGCGGGCGCTTTCTTGCCGGCCAGCTCGTGCACCAGTTCGGCCGGAATCTCGTCGACAAAGCGCGAACGTATCGGATACCGGCTCTGGCCGTGCAGCATGCGGCTTTGTGCCGAGCTGAGATACAGGCGTTTGCGGGCCCGCGTCACCGCCACATACATCAGCCGCCGTTCCTCCTGCAGACCCTTGCTGTCATTGAGGCTGTTTTCGTGTGGAAATAAGCCCTCTTCCAGCCCTGAGACAAACACCGCATCGAACTCCAGACCCTTGGCGGCATGCACCGTCATCAGCTGCAGCGCATCGCTGCCGGCCTCGGCCTGATGCTCGCCCGCTTCCAGGCTGGCGGCGGTGAGAAACTCGACCATTTCCTGTGCCGGATCATCCGCCACAAAACCCGCGGCGGCATTGATCAG
>NZ_JBOFOO010000173.1:0-4425 GCF_051659485.1 Craterilacuibacter sp.
TGTTTGCCACGACGACTCGAGCAGCGGGTCAGCACCAGCCAGACAGCCTTCAAGCGCTGCGGCCGGCGGGTAATTGCCGGTAAAGAAGCTGGTATCGATATCCACGCCGGCAAGCTGCCCAGGGCAAGCCAATCGCACCACGCACCAGTCATTCCCCCCACTGCGGCGCCGGCGTGACTCCCAACCGTCCATCCATTTGCCGTTATCGTCGTAGCGGCCAGGGAAAAACTGCGCGGCATCCGGAGCCAGCAAGCGAGACATGGGCGCAAAGAAATCATCGGAACAGGCCAGCGTCACCGCGCCGAGGCGCATATCGGCAAGGTTGACGCTGTTGCGGGCCCAGGCCGGCAACTCGGCCGCAGGGGCAGTCAGGGGAGGAATCATGGAGCGCTCCTTGGTGTAAACGGATGATGTAAATGCCAGTGGCGGGCAATGTCGACTCGGCGGCATACCCAGACACGGTCATGCTGTTCAAGGTAATCAAGAAAGCGCTTCAGCGCGGCAAAGCGCCCCGGGCGCCCCAGCAGGCGGCAATGCATGCCTATGGACAGCATCCGTGGCGTGTCGCTGCCTTCGGCATACAGCACATCGAAACTATCCTTCAGGTATTGGAAGAACTGCTCGCCGGTATTGAAACCCTGTGCGGTGGCGAAGCGCATATCATTGCAGTCCAGCGTATAGGGCACGATCAGGTGCGGATGGCGGGCACCGCCTAGGGTCTCCACCTCGGTCCAGAACGGAAGTTCGTCGCCGTAATAGTCGCTGTCGTACAAAAAACCGCCATGCTCGACCAACAAGCTGCGCGTGTTCGGGCTATCCCGCCCGGTATACCATCCCAAAGGGGGAGCGCCGGTCAGCCGGGTGAGTACCTCCACTGCACGTGCCATGTGCGCGCGCTCGGTTTCAAGATCGACCGTCTGGTAATGAATCCAGCGCCAGCCGTGGCTGGCTATTTCGTGCCCAAGCTCGACGCAGGCCGCGGCGATTTCCGGTACGCGCTCCAGCGCCATGGCTACGCCGAATACCGTCAGCGGCAAGCCGCGGCGCTCGAATTCGCGCAGGATGCGCCACACCCCGACCCGCGAACCGAATTCATAGATCGACTCCATCGACAGGTGCCGGTCAGGGTAGGCGCTGGCGCCGATGATTTCTGACAGGAACTGTTCCGAAGTCGCATCCCCGTGCAGGACGGAACACTCCGCCCCCTCCTCGAAATTGAGCACGAACTGCACCGCCACGCGGGCCGCACCCGGCCATTGCACGGCAGGCAGATTGCGGCCGTAACCGGTCAAATCACGCGGATAGGACGTCATCACGGCTGCACCCCTTGCCCCTGTGCGGCAAACCAGCGGCTAATCAACTGCCGCTCGCTTTCGGTCATCTGGGTCAGATTGGCCAGCGGCATGGTGCGGCTGAGTACAACCTGCTGGTGAATGCGTACCGCATTAGCCGCGATGGCATGATGGTCATCCAGACGCAGCCCGGCCGGCGGTGCGGCAAACCCGGCTTGCGTCGGCTTTGCCGCATGGCAGGACACGCAACGCTCTGTCAGCACGCGCTGCACCTGAACCACATCGACGCCTTCCACCCGCAACTGCGGGGCAACTGCGGGCGGCGCGATGCGCCACGCCACCAGCGCCAGCAGCAGACAAGCCCCTGCCGGGAAACGCCAATCGACGACGCCATGGTGGCGTCTATTGAAAAAATGGCGGATTAGTGCACCAGCCAGCATCAGCAGCCATAACACCAGCCACGACTGCTTGTGCTGGTAGAGAAAGGCATAGTGGTTGCTGATCATCGCCAACAAGACCGGCAAGGTCAGATAGTTGTTGTGCAGTGACCGCTGTTTGCCGCGCAGGCCATCTCCTGCATCCGGCTGGCGTTGGGCGCTCATGGCGGCGACCATCCGGCGCTGGCCGGGGATGATGACCCACAGCACGTTGCCGGCCATCCAACTGGCCAGCGTCGCACCGGTCAGCAGGAACGCGGCGCGTGGCGCAAAAAACTGCGCAAAGGCGAAACTCAACGCGCCGACCAGAAGGATCAGCAGGAGCGCCTGTATGACTGACCGGCCGGCAAGCATGCGGCATACACTTTCGTACAGCAGGGTACCCAGCAGCATCATCCCTAAAGCAAGCATGGTCGCCTGCCATTGGGTCAGCGCTGCCACGCCCGGATCAACCAAATAACCCGGACGGAGAAAATAGAGTGTCGAGAGCAAGGCCATGCCGGACAGCCAGGTCGTGTAAGCCTCCCAGCGAAACCAATGCAGTTTTTCAGGCAATACCGGCGGCGCCAGCCGATACTTTTGCGGGTTGTAGAATCCGCCGCCATGAACGGCCCATAATTCACCGCTGACGCCTTTCGCCTGCAGTGCAGGCTCCTGCGGTGGGGTCAGATGATTATCCAGCCAAACAAAATAAAACGATGCGCCTATCCAAGCAGTCGCGGCGATCACATGCAACCAGCGCAATAGCAAACCGGCCCAATCCAACCAATATCCATCCATGCGTCGGGCACTCCTTATTGTTGTCTCTGCGATTATTCGAGGTTTTGCCCGTCATGAGGGCAATACCCTTTATTGCCAATCACGCATATTTGCCGCAGCCCTGAGCCGTTATCGGCATTCGGACAAGGTGAGTATGCGAATTCGTGCATTGGCGAAAAAAGAGCCGTTACCGATAATCCAGCGCATACCTACTGCAAAGGATTTCCTTGATGCTCACGCAGATTTTGCCCAGCGAACTTTCCGGGCTTGACCGTACCGCTTTCGTCAGCGCGCTGTCCGGCGTTTACGAACACAGCGACTGGGTGGCCGAACGCGCTTGGGATACGCGCCCGTTTGCAAACCGCAATGCCTTGTTTGCGGCACTCGACCACGCGATGCTTAGTGCATCGCCAGACCTGCAGCACATGCTGATTCGCGCCCATCCCGAGTTGGCAGGTGTTGCGGCCAGCGCGGGACAACTGAGCCTTGCTTCGACACAGGAGCAACAAGAGGCAGGACTAGTCACGCTGGGGCATGCTGCGCAGACGCGCATGCAGGTACTCAACGCACGCTACCGGGAAACATTCGGGTTTCCATTCATCATCGCCGTGCGTGGGCGTACGCCTGAGCAAATCGCCGACGAACTGGAACAGCGCCTGCAGCAACAGCCGGCCGAGGAATTTGCTACCGCCCTGCAACAGATTGCGCTCATCGCAGGCTTCAGGCTGGCTGCGCGTGTCGCGGACGCGGGCTAAGCGGCTCATCGTCTCGCATCGCCGACATCACCTGATCCCGGAACCAACGATCTGCTTCGCTGTAATGGCTGCGCTCGTGCCAGAGCAAGTAGTAGCGTACCGACGGCAAGGACATCGGCAGCGGTAGATATTCGACCGGCAGCAAGCCGGCATAATGTTCGGCAAATTGCCGCGAACAGGTGAACAGCAGGTCGCTCTGCAACAGCAGATAGGGCGCAAGATTGAAGTACGGCACTTGGGCGACCACATGGCGGCGCAGTCGCTCGCGCGCGAAATACAGGTCGAGGTTCCCCCGCGGACCGGCGCTATGTGGCGTAGGGGCCAGATGCCCGGCCCCCAGATAGGCATCGACGTTTAGCCCGCCACTCAATAAGGGATGCCCGCTGCGCATCAGTACCACGAAGTCCGTCTCGAACAGCGGGGCGGTACGTAGATGCTCGGGGGGCTCCGGCCAGTTACCGATCACGCAATCAATCTCCCCGGATTCCAAAGCCCCCAGCCAGTCATAATCCGAGCCTAGCGCATGCATCGTAATCGTCGCCCCGGGAGCCTGACGGTTCACGCGGCTGACCAGACGGCCAAGGTGCCCCGCGTGCAGGTAATCCGGGCTGGCGATACTGAAAGCCTGCCTCGTTTGGGCCACCTCAAAAGATGGCTTTCCAATAAGAGTCATCAGCTCGAGTTTTTCCAGTGCGGCACGCACGGTGTCGTGTAACGCAAGCCCGCGCTCGGTCGGCGTCATTCCAAAGCGGCCACGCACCAGCAACGGATCGCCGCTGATCTCGCGCAGGCGCTTGAGCGACGTACTGACCGCAGGCTGGGACAAGCCCAACTTGAGGGCTGCACGCGAAACGCTGCATTCATTCAATAAAACGTTAAGCACCTTCAAAAGGTGAATATCGACTCCGTCCCACGATGGAATACTGCGCATATATCCCTCCCCCGTTCTATGTGCCACACCGGATGCCGGCGGCAATTGGCGTATGCATGATTGATGTACAGGAGATCAAAGCACGTGCCATGCCACCACCGGCCATGGAGGCCAAGGGGCGTGCTAAGCCGGCTTATAAACAACACCGATACACTTTATCGGCGCATAAGGCTGCCAATGGAACGGCACTTGCTAGAGACTGGCATCGACATCATCCAAAAGGCGATTGCCATGGGAAAACTGACCACCCA
>NZ_JBOFOO010000174.1:0-27483 GCF_051659485.1 Craterilacuibacter sp.
TACGAATATCCTCCAGCGCAAAATAGATGTAAGCCACTAGCCCCAACTGAAGCAGGCTGACGAAGAAAAAGCTGCAGAGCTTGCGCCCCAAGGTAAACCAGAATGTGCGTTCAATCTGCCTGTAGAGGCGTCCCCAAAACTGCATATCGTCACCATTATTTTTTATTTATAAATAAAACTTAACAAATTGATTGCATGTAGTCTATACAAAATACTCATAAAGAATATATCTTTATCTGCACTCGTGCCACTATCTGCGCTGCCAGCACATCCACCATTCATGTCCGGAAAAAACTGGCAGACTGTCATCCAGCAGGTACGCATCTAGGCGGACAAAATAGGGCGAAAGCAAGGCCGCTAGCTCATCGCAAGCAATACCAAACGGCGGCCCCTTTAGCGTATCGGTAATAAAAAAGAAGCCCGCCAGCAAGCCGCCAGACGGCAATAAGGCTGCCATGGTTTGTGCATAGGCGGCCCACATCTTGCGCGGCAAGGCACACAGAAAAGCGCGCTCATAGACCCAGTCGTAAGTGTGCGCCCCCCCCAAGGCAAAAAAATCAGCCTGGCGCGCCAATGCCGCCTGCGCACCCAGTACCTTATGTGCCTGTGCCAGCGCGGCAGCGCTAAAATCGATGCCATCCACCACGTAGCCCGCCTCAGCCAGATAAGCCAGCTCATAGCCGCTACCACAACCGGGCACCAGCACCCGCTGACCTACACGCTGCGCGGCCACAAAACCGGCCAATGCCGCAGGGACTTGGCCGGCATCCCACGGCATCACCTGCCCCTGATAGCGGACATCCCAAAAATCCGCCTGACTACTATCCTGCGCCATGATTTTCTCCTTTATCGCGTAGTATTTTGATCAATACCCGCGCCCACTCATAAGCATCCTGCCACCCTCCGGACACAAGCGCGGCCTGAGCCGCCCCCTTGCGCAGCAACATCCCTTGCGGCACACGGCGCAAGGCAAAACACCCGCAGGGCGCACCGGAAAATACGGCCCACTCATGCCCATTCATTTGCTCCAGCGCCAGCGTGCAGCGCAAGGTGCGCGCCAGTTCCAGACAAAAATGCCGTTCCGGCAAGGCCTGCCACACTGCGGCTTTTTCTTCATGCGTGTACGCGCTCCAGCATGCGACCTCGGTGTAACTGCGCGCGCACCCCCGGCAAACATTATCGCCCAGTGCGGTAGAGCAAAGCGCCACGCAAGGGCTATCGCTCCCGCTCATACGTCCCTCCTGCGTAACAATGTTTTGACTGCCTCAAAACCAACAAAACTAGCCAAACCCGGCCCCAAAGCTGCCAGCCATAATCCCAAAGGCGGCGGTGAAAAGCCAAAGGGCTGCGCCAGAAAGGGGATAAAACTGATGGCGGCCAATGCACACAAAGTGGCTGCCAGTACCCAGCGCGTCACCGGACTGACGCCGGCAAATGCACGCCCCCATTGCGGCAAGGCCGAGCGGCTGCTGAATATCAGCACCGCATTGGTCGTCAGTAAGGCGGCAAAGGCCAGTGTGCGCACCTCATCGACCGGAATGGCCTGTGCCAGCAACGCCAGATACAGTCCCAGCACCGGTAGCGTGGCCATCATCCCCAGACACAGGCTGAGCAATATTTGCTGCCGCGACAGCAAAGCCTCCCCCGAATGACGCGGGCCTTGCTGCATCATGCCGGCATCGCCCTTTTCCGCCTCAAACACCACCGAGCAAGCAGGATCGATGACCAGCTCCAGAAAAGCGATATGCAAAGGAGCCAGCAGCAACGGCACCCCCAGCAGTAGCGGCACAATGGACAGGCCGATAATGGGGATATGCACCGCCAGGGTGTAGATCATGGCCTGACGCAAATTGGCAAAAATACGCCGCCCCAGACGTACTGCCGCAACAATGGCACCGAAATCGTCATCCAGTAGCACCAGTGCCGCCGCCTCACGCGCCACATCGGTACCGCGCTTGCCCATGGCGATGCCGATATGGGCCGTTTTGAGCGCCGGCGCATCATTCACTCCATCCCCCGTCATGGCCACAATTTCGCCGCGCGACTGCAAAGCCTCGACCAGCGCCAGCTTTTGCTGTGGCGTCACCCGTGCAAACACATCCACCGAGGCAAGAGCGGCACCCAGCGCCAATGCATCCATACCCTGCAAATCCTTGCCGGTCAGTATCCGTGCCGCGTTCAAGCCCGCCGCCTGCGCAATGGCCCGCGCCGTACGTGGATGGTCACCCGTCATCATCACGATACGGATGCCGGCCTGATGACACTCGGCAACAGCGGCCGGTACTTCGGTGCGCAAAGGATCGGCCAGCGCGATCAGACCAACAAATTCGAAGTCGAAATCATGTTGCCCTGCCGGCCACACCTCACCGGCATAGCGGGCACAGGCAACACCCAGTACGCGCAAGCCGCGATCGGCCAGCAGTGCCGCCTGCGCCATGACCTTGTCTCGGGCCTGCGGCATCAAATGGCACAGGTCGACAATCGCTTCGGGTGATCCCTTGCTCGCGACCGTGTCGGCACGATGCTCTGCGCCTTGCCACAGATGCGACATCGCCATCAACTCGGGCGAGAGCTCATACTCGTGCGCCAGACGCCAATCGGGATGCAGATGCTCGCTCCCGGCCAGACAGTTCTTGGCCAGCGCATGGAACGCACGCTCCATCGGATCATGCGGCTCGGTCTCGCTCGCCAGCACCGCATATTCAAGCAAAGGGTGAAAGGCCTCGGGCAGGCTGGCCAGTGCTGCGCCATCGGCCACCTCCAGCACCTCGTTCCCCGCCACCAGCGCGGCTACCGCCATCCGGTTTTGGGTCAGGGTGCCCGTCTTATCCACGCATAGCACCGTGGCAGCCCCCAGTGCTTCAATAGCCGACAAGCGCCGCGTCAGTACACGGGCAGCGGCCAGGCGCCGTGCACCAAAAGCCAGAAACACGATCATGATCACCGCAAACTCTTGCGGCAGAATACCCATCGCCAGCGTAATGCCGGCCAGCAAGCCTTCCAGATAGGCACCGCGCAAGTAGATGAAGATCACCGTCAACAGGACACACAACCCACCACCTATCAGTGCCAGACGCCGGGTCAGTGCCGCTATTTCATGCTGCAAGGGCGAACGGCTCTTGTTTTCCATCCCCTGCAGCGACTTGCCGATACGGCCAAGCTCGGTCATCTGCCCGGTGGCACAGACTTGCACCAGCGCCTGACCCGAGGTCAGCAAAGTGCCGGCAAAAACCCGCGCCTGAGTGCCTTCGCCGGCTGCGTTTTTAAACACGGCAACCGATTCGCCGGTCAGCAAGGATTCATCCAGCGCCAGTTCGTGTGATTCCAGTACGCATGCGTCTGCCGGCACGCGGTCGCCCTCGGCCAGCATCAGCACATCACCACGCACCACCTCGCGCCCGGCAATGCGTTGTGGCACGCCATCTCGGATCACCAGTGCACGCGGGCTGGACAGGTCGCGCAAGGCCGCCAGTGCGTGCTCGGTGCGGCGCTCCTGCAATACAGTCACGGCAATAATCACGCACACGAAACCCAGCAGGATCAGCGCCTCGTGCGCGTCGCCGGTCAGCAAGTAAATCGCGCCCGCCCCCAATAGCAACAAAAACATAGGCTCGCGGGCGACTTCCAGCACAATGCGCAACACGGTGCGGCGCTGATCGCTAGCCAACTCGTTTGCCCCCTCAGCCTGCAGCAAGGCGGCTGCGCTGGCCGAACTCAAACCCTTGACGGGCGACTGCAGATTCATGGCAAGGCATCACCGTAACAAGGACAGCACCACGATAGCACCCAATGCTCGCGGCTTCGCGCTGCCGGCAATGACATGGGCGACAAAAAACCCGCCAGGCCTGAATGGCGGTGGCGGGGCATTTTATCCTGCGTGTGATCAGGCTTTCAGTTCAGCAACCAGATCGATGTACTTTTGCATGGCTTCGTCGCCAGTGATGCCCTTGAGTTTTTCCCAGGCATCAAATTTGGCACGGGCGATGAAGTCCATCATACCCGGACGCTCGCCAGTGGCATCGCCGCTGCTGGCCTGCTTGAACAAGGCATACAACTGCAACATGGTGGCGTTGTCTGGGCGTTCGGCCAGCGAGGTAACGTCTTGCTGGGCTTGGGTAAACAGGGTCTGCAAATCGGACATGATGTTTCCTCGTAATGTTTGCGGTCGAATCCGACACGCCGTTTATCAATGGCCGCCGCTCTATGGCGAACTCCACGCAATCTTACCCGAATATCCGCGTTTACAGCACCCTATTAATGACAATACGTTTGTAGTGCCGCACAGGCCGCCCGTGCTGCATACCCGGCGCAAAACGGGCCGCAATAAAAGCAGCCCGCGCGATATCGTCCAGTACGCCTGGCGGCTCGGCACGCACCACTTCCACCGCATCGACCTCGCCTTGTTCATTGACGTAAACCTTGATCTCGGCCTCTGCCACGACACCCTGATCCGGCTCCGCTTCATCCGGCTCGGGCAACAGGATTTCTTCCAGCGGCAAAGAAGGTCCATCCAGCAAACGCGCAGGCAGATACACCTCCCACCCCAGAGACTCGGCCTCATCTGCGACCTCAGCCAGAGTACTCACCGGCATGGCCACAGCATCAGGCGCCGAGGTGGCTGCCTCCTCATCCGCCAGTACTACGGGCGCCGTGTTGGCAGCGACGGAATCAGGCTCAGCCATCAGGGGGGCAGGCTCAGGCGATGGCGCAAGCAAGGGAGCGGCTGGCGCTTTGGCGGTGACAACCGACGATGGCGCGGGTGGCAAAGCGGCAACCGCCACCGGGGGGGGGATATTCAGGCGCAAGGGCCCGGGCACAGCAGCAGAGAAAGGTAGACCAGTACGCGCAGGCAGGCACAGCAAAACGGCCAAATGCAGCAGTAGCGACAAGGTCAGCGCCTGCGGCAAGCCAGCCGTTTTCAGCATGATACGCGCTTACTTCTTGGCAGACAGGCGTTTCTCGATCTCTGCTACCGGAATGGCACCCGGCACCAGTTCACCGTTCGGGAAGATCAATGCCGGCGTACCGGAAATGCCGAAGCTTTCGGCTAGTGCGGCAATTTCAGCCAACGGCGTCTCGCAATTACCGGCTTCAGGCAAAGCCTTGCCCTCGCGCATAAAGCCGGCCCAGGCCTTGGCCGGATCCTTGCTGCACCAGATGGCGCGGCTCTTGCGTTCGGCATCCGGATGCAGCTGCGCCAGCGGCATCAGGAAAGTATAAACCGTGACATTATCAAGCTTGGCGATGCTCTCGCGCTCCAGCTGCTTGCAATACGGGCAATCCGGGTCGGAGAACACCACCAGCTGGCGACTGCCATTGCCGCGTACATCCTTGATTGCCTTGTTTAGCGGCAGCTTGCTGACATCGATGCTGACCTTGTTCAGCGCTTCCAGACGCTGCTCGGTCAGGCTATTGCGCTGTTTGGCATCGATCAGATCGCCCACCAACAGGTAATCGGCCTTGGCATCGCTATACACCACGGTGTACACGTCACGCCCACGGTTTTGCCCCTTGATCACCACCTCGAACAGATTATTGACCGGGCTCGCCGCTACGCTGACCACTTCGCGGTCGGGAAAACGCGCCTTGAAGGCTTTTTTTACAGTATCCGGATTATCGCCGGCATTGATGGCAGAGCAGGCCAACAGCGGCGTCAAGAGCGCCACGACAGGCAGTAAGCGAAAAACACGTTTCATTAGATTCAACCTTATTAGCGATATCAGAAGCCGATGGCCCGACGGGCCAATTCCCGCTTGAGCATCGGCAGTTTATTGGTACACGAAAGACCGGCATTACGCAGCCAGGCCAGACCCGGCAAGTCCTGCTGGTGAAACAAAGTAAACAAACCGTCACACGTATGCTGCATGGTACGCACCGCCTCGCGCCGCGAGCGCTCGTAGCGGCGCAAGCTCAACCAGTCGCCGGCGTCCCCCGTCCCGGCAAGCAGGGCGGCCAGTACGGCGGCATCCTGAAAGCCCAGATTGACACCCTGACCGGCCAGCGGATGCACGGTGTGCGCCGCATCACCAACCAGTGCCACCCGTGGCGCAATCACCGCTTCGGGCTGGATCAGGCGCAAGGGAAAAGCCGCAGCCGGCGTCAACAGTTCAAACTTACCCAGCGCGTGACCACCGGCGGCTGCCACCTGTGCACATAGCGCATCGTCCGACAGTACCAACAGCGCATCCGGATCACAACTGGACCACACCATGGAAATACGCTGGCCAGCCATAGGCAGCCAGGCCAGAATACTACTGCCGTCAAACCACTGCCGTGCAATATTACCGTGCGGCCGCTCACAGGCAAAATTGGCGACCACCCCGCTTTGCCCGTAGGGCTTGATGCTGGCCTTGATCGCACACGCTTCGCGCACCCAGGAGTTGGCGCCATCGGCACCGATGACGAGCGCGGCATGACGCCTGCTGCCATCATCCAGCTGCAACACCGCCTCGAACGCGTCCGTCTCCAGCGCCAGCGGTCGCACTCCCGATATTACCTCGACACCGGCGGCGGACAGTTCGCGCCATAGTGCTGCCAGCAGCCAGCGGTTTTCTGCTATCCAAGCCAGCGCCCCGGCACCGGCATCTGCCGCACTAAAGGCAATCTGCCCCCCTTCGTCACCGCGCACATCCATCGCCGCAATCGTGCCCACCCGCGTCATATCCGGCCAGGCATCCAGGCCGGCCAGAAAAGCACGGTTGGCGGGACTGACCGCATAGATGCGCGCATCCCAGCCCTGCTCCAGACCCGTAAAATCCGGCAGCCGTCCTTCGATCAGCGCAACGCGCCGTCCGGCGCGTGCCAGCGCCAAGGCCGTCGCCGCGCCCACCAGGCCGCCACCGACAACAATGACATCATCGCGTTGTCCGTTCATTTCATACTCCGAAAACCAGATAACCGGCAAAACGCCGGCGCAGGGGCGGTACGGCATCCAAGAGGGTCATGCCCGCACCGCGCACGGCACCGGTCAATGCTGCCGAACCGTCAAACAACCGGATCAGGCCGTGGGTAAAACCGACCACACTGTGGCTGTCGCGCTTACGGCTTTTGGCATAAGCCGCCAAAAGCTGGGCATCCCCGGGGTCGGCCGCATCGGACAGGATCTCGGCCAATTGCGCCGCATCACGCAAACCCAGATTCAAGCCCTGCGCCGCTACCGGGTGCATGGTCTGTGCGGCATTACCTATCATCACCACGCGGCCGCTCACTACACGGTTGAGCTGGCGCAGCGCCAGCGGAAATACCGTGCGCTCGCCCACTGCCGTCACCCGCCCCAGCCGCTCGCCCAACGCCTGCTGCAACTCGGCCGCCAACTGTTCCGGAGCCTCGGCCTGCAGCCGTAGCGCATCTTCGCTCGTGCGCGTCCACACCAGCATTGTACCTCCGGCATGTGGCAGCAGCGCCAAGGGCCCCGCGTCGGCAAAGCGCTCGAAAGCGACACCGGCCGGCGCTTCTTCAAAATCCACCTGCGCCAGCAGTGCACTTTGCGCATAGTCATGCACATGACGGCGGATACCGGGCAAGCCTGCCGCCAGTGCGCCGCCATCGGCCAGCACCACCAGCCGCGCACTCAGCATTTCGCCATTTTCCAGCGTCACGGCCGCGTAACGGGCCAGACTATTGACCAGGCACACCCGCGAGCCCCACTTCACCATCACGCCGGCCTTGGCCAGCACATCCACCAGTGCCTTATTGAGAGCCGGATAGTCGACGACCACCCCCAGATGCGGCAAACCCAGATCACGATGGCTGATTTTGGTACGCCCCATCCGGCCCTGCTGCGACACATGCACGGTGTCGATAACAGAAGCCGGCACCGAATCAGGAAAAGCACCGACATCGGCCAGCAGTGCGCGACTGGCCCACGACAAGGCCAGCGCACGCGCATCGCGCACCGGTGCATCCTGGGCACGCGCTTCAATCATCAGGACACGCACACCTGTACGCGCCAGACGCAGTGCCGCCAACGCACCAACCGGCCCCGCGCCCACCACGATCACATCGGCGTGACTCATAAACGCTCCATCAGTGTTTCGATCTCGACGATATGCTTGGGCACGCTATCGGTGTACACCTCATGCCCCTTGGCGGTTACCAGCACATCATCCTCGATACGGATACCGATATTGTGCAGTGCCGCCGGAATATCGTCGGCAGCACGGATATACAGGCCGGGCTCGACTGTGGTGCACATGCCGGCCTCGAAAGCCCGCCACTGGCCATTTTGTTTACGCGCCCCCACATCATGGACATCCAGTCCGATAAAGTGGCCGATGCCATGCATGTAAAAACGGCGATAGGCACCGGACTCGATCACGCCTTCCACACTGCCGGCGAGCAGACCCAGATCAATCAAGCCTTGCGACAACACCGCCAGCGCCGCATCCCCCGGCACATTCAGGCACACGCCGGGCTTGATGACGGCAATCGCCGCCAGCTGCGCTGCCAGTACGATTTCGTACACATCGCGCTGCGCCGCGCTAAAGCGGCCATTGACCGGAAAGGTGCGGGTGATATCGCCGGCGTAAGCGGAAAACTCGCAACCGGCATCGATCAGCAGCAAGTCGCCATCATTCAAACGGCTGTGATTGCCGACATAGTGCAAGGTGCAGGCATTGGCCCCACCGGCGACGATGCTCTCGTAAGCAGGCTGGCGGGCACCATGGCGACAGAAACCGGCCAGTAGCTCGGCCTCGACCTGATACTCATAGAGTCCGGGACGCGTCGCCCGCATCGCAGCAATATGGGCATCCGCCGAAATGCGCCCGGCACGGCGCAAGGTGGCGATTTCGACCTCATCCTTGATTAGACGCATTTCGTCCAGCAAGGCCAGTACATCGCCAAAATGCACCGGCGCGGCTTCGCCGCTACGGTCTCGCGCACGCAGCACATCCAGCCACGACGCAACCCTTCCATCAAACGCCGCCTGCCGGCCAAGCGGCCAATACAGCGCAGCCTGCCCGGACAGGATGTCGGGCAGGCGCTGGTCCAGTTCGGCTATCGGGTAGGCCTCATCGAAACCGAAGAGTTCGCGCGCATCATCCGGCCCGTAGCGGTGGCCATTCCAGATCTCGTTTGCCTCATCCTTGGGACGGCAAAACAGGATAGTCCGCCCGGCACGCGCATCCAGTACCAGCACGGATTCGGGCTCGGCAAAGCCGGTCAGGTACAAAAAATGGCTGTCCGGGCGATACGGGTAGGGATTATCGGCATTGCGCAGCACTTCGGGGGCCGTCGGCAGGACGGCAACGCCACCGTCCAGCTGCGCCATCAGGCGCTCGCGCCGGTGTAGTTGATGTGAATACATGAGGCTCCCTGCGAATCAATTCAGGATGGTGCGCGCTTCAGGCACCGGAAGATGACGAAAGTGTACACTGCAGCTGGCGTGCCGCCCATAGCGCACAAGCCGCCCCCAGCATATCGGCCAGCGCGTCGGCAAGCTCGGGGCTACGATCCGCTGTCAGCATGCCTTGCAGGGTTTCCGACAATACTGCCCATAGCGCCAGCATCAATAGTAGCCGTGGCCAGGGCTGCTGCGGCAAGGCAAGGGTCAACAAGACAGACTGTACGGCAAACAGCCCGAAGTGACCGATCTTGTCGAAATACGGAATCAACGCAGGCTCGGTACTGGCCGGTTTGAGCAGCATATAAAGACTGAAGCCCCACCACAGCAGGGCCAATAGCGCAAACCAGTGCGTCATGCGGGGTTTGAACATTGTGTTTCCCGGATAAAGACAAGGCTTGCCGATGGCAAGCCTTGTCTTGTAAAGCGGCGGAAGAATTAGTCTTCCAGCTCGGCCGAGGTATAAACCTCTTGTACGTCATCCAGATCTTCCAGCGCATCCAGCAGCTTTTGCATGCGGATCGCCTCATCACCGGCAAGTACGGTCTCGTTTTGCGGGCGCATGGTCACTTCGCCCATCTCGGACTTGAAACCCTTGTCCAGCAGCGCAGCCTGGATATCGGAGAATTCGTAAGGCGCGGTAATCACCTCGATCGAACCATCCCCGTTGCTGACTACATCGTCGGCACCGGCCTCCAGCGCAGCTTCCATCAGCGCGTCCTCATCGGTACCCGGCGCAAACAGCATGTAGCCGCAGTGGGTAAACTGGAAGGCCACGCAACCATCGGTGCCCATATTGCCGCCATACTTGGAGAAGGCATGGCGCACATCGGCCACGGTACGAGTCTTGTTGTCGGTCAGGCAATCAACCATCACCGCCGCCCCGCCGATGCCGTAGCCTTCGTAGCGGCACTCTTCGTAGTTCACACCGTCCAGCGAACCAGTACCGCGCTTGATGGCATTCTCGATATTATCCTTGGGCATGGACTCGGCCTTGGCCTTTTCCACTGCCAGACGCAGGCGCGGGTTGGTTGCCAGATCACCGCCGCCCATCTTGGCGGCAACAGTGATTTCCTTGATCAGGCGGGTAAAAATCTTGCCGCGCCTTGCATCCTGACGCCCTTTGCGGTGCTGGATGTTTGCCCATTTACTGTGACCTGCCATAGTTGCCTCTGCATGCGTAAACGAAGGCTTGCGCCTTCGTTGTGATAACAAAAATCCTGTAGACGACGGATTCTAGCAAAAAGCAGTACGGCTGTCGGCAAGGGGCGATTTGTCACGAACTGCAACTTCGGCTCTCAAGTCGCCGAAGTTGCAATTGCAGGCGGCCAACTCACGACCGCTTTACGTGGCTGGCCATGCCAGAATCGCTGACCTGTAACCGGATTAGTATGCCGTCCAGCCACCATCCGTTGCATAAAGTCCACCCGTGAGTCGGGCAACGCCCTTATCCAGCAGACGCTGTTGATACTTCTGCTGAGCCTCGGTGGCCCGATAAGTGCCCCGCGCATTGCGGTTACGCCGCAACTCGCGGCTGATGACGCTTTTGCAGCGTTGGATCCTTCTGCCAATAGCGGTCGGGCCACAACCTTCACCCGCTAATAGTTGAATCTGGTATCGTTCACCTCCGGTGAGGTGGTGGTAACTCATTCTTCGTGCTCCAGGCTGGCCGGCCAAAAGTCGGAGAAATTACCTCATCTCACCGCCCTCTGTATACCGGTCGTCCTGTTGCACTTACTCCCTGAATCCGCCTGCCTTTTGTTGCGGATATCGAAAGGCGATGCGGCCTCAGCCGGAGCAGGCATGGCCGGCTTTAGCCGAAACAACAACATAAAGTGAGGTCGCAACGGCTTTGACAAACGCCAAAAGCTGCGAACACCGATGTTAGGGTGCAGGCAGCTTAAAGAGGATAGCGCGCACGAATTCGAACGATTCGCGGTAAACGGTTTCGAGCGCCGGCACCATCAAGGGCACAGCCAGATACAGCGCAACAAAACCTATCATCAATGTCAGCGGAAAGCCGAAGGCAAAAATATTGAATTGTGGCGCCGCGCGCGTCATTACGCCGATAGCAAGGTTGGTCACCAATAATGCAGCGACCACCGGCAAGGATAGCCATAGACCCCAGCTGAAAATGTGTCCGCCCCAATTGGCCAGCGCCTGCAGGCTGTCGGCCGGCACCGATACGCCAACCGGTAGCGTGGAGAAGCTGTCCAGCAGCACCGACAACACGATCTGCGGACCATTAAAAGCAAGATATAGCAAGGTCACAAACATCGACAGCAGGCGGGACAAGGCCGGCACCGAGGCCGAGTGCTGCGGATCGAAGAACATGGCAAAACCCAGCCCCATCTGCGCACTGGCGATCATGCCAGCCATTTCCACCACTGTCATGACCAACCGCATGACAAAACCTATCATGATGCCGATCAGTAGTTGGTTGAGCAAAATGGCAACACCAGCCGCAGACACCAGCGGCACCTCGGGCATGGGCGGCAATAAAGGCGCGACCACCACCGTTAACATCAGGGCAAAGCCGCCTTTGAAGCGGCGCGGAATACTGCGCGACGAGAAGATGGGCTCGGCCAGCATCATCCCCAGAATTCGCGCAAATGGCCAGACAAAGAAGCTGACCAAGGCATTGATCTCTACATCGGAAATAAGCAGACTGGCAGCCATATAGCCTTAACCGATCGCGCCGGGAATGCTCTGATAAAGCCGGATCGTAAAGTCCATCATGGTATTCAGCATCCACGGACCGGCCAGCAGCAGCACCAAAAACAGCGCCATCAGCTTGGGAATAAAGGTCAGGGTCATTTCATTGATCTGGGTCGCTGCCTGCAGGATGCTGACCAGCAAACCGACCAGCAAAGAGACGCCCAGCACCGGCGCGGCAACGAGGATCAGGGTGTACAGCGCCTGCTGCACCATATTAATGACGAGTTCCGGACTCATGACTTCTTCCTCATGGATGGGTGCCTGCCTCAGGCTCGGGCGAAGCTTTGCACCAGCGAGCCCAGCACCAGCGTCCAGCCATCAACCAGCACGAACAGCATGATCTTGAACGGCAGTGAAATAATCACCGGCGACACCATCATCATCCCCATCGCCATCAGAATACTGGCAACGACCAGATCGATAATCAGGAAGGGAATGAAAATCATGAAACCGATCTGGAACGCGGTTTTCAGTTCGCTGATCACGAAAGCGGGCACCAGCGTCTTGATCGAGACATCAGCCCGGGTTGCCGGCGCGGGCGAACGCGACACCTCGATAAAGAAGGCCAAATCCTTTTCACGCGTCTGCGACAGCATAAAGGCTTTCATCGGCCCTGCTGCCTCGTCCGCAGCCTGCATCATGGTGATCTTGTCATCCGAAAACGGCACCCATGCCTTCTGATAGACCTGATCCAGCGTCGGCCCCATGATAAACAGGGTCAGGAACAAGGACAGCCCCACAATCACCTGATTGGGCGGCGACTGCATGGTGCCCAGCGCCTGCCTTAGCAGTGACAGCACGATAATGATGCGGGTAAACGAAGTCATCATCAGCACCATGGCCGGAATGAATGACAGACCAGTCATGAACAGCAGCATCTGCAGGGAGAGTGAATAGCTCTGACTGCCGCCGGGGCCGGGCGCGCTGTTCATCATCGGCAAGCCGGCGGCATTGGCCAGCAGCGGAAAAGCCAGCATCACGGCAGGCAACAGCAGGTATAACCGTCTTTTCATGATGCCTTCGACTTGGCAAGTACGCGTTGGAACAAGCGGGAAAAATTCTCAGGCAAGGGGGACTGCGGCGGCAATTCGCCACCTTCTGGCTTGTCACGACGCGACAGCAGGTTCACGCTATGCGCGGTGACGCCCAGCACCAGCCACTCGTTGCCGGACTCGACGATCACCACCCGCTCCTTCTGCCCGACCATGACCCCGCCCACCACGCGCAGATCGCGACTCCCCCCTAGCGCCCCGCCACCGATGCGGCGCACCAGATAGGCACAGCCAACAATAGCGCCTAATACCAGCAGCAGCGCCAGTACCACCTGCACTAGGCTCATAAAAGCCGAAGGTGCGGGGTTGGCAGCAACAGCCGGCGCACTGGCCGCCAGTACCGGGCCCGCCACGATAGCAAACAGCACTAACACGGACTTTGCTCTCATTTTTGCAGACGCCGGATACGCTCAACCGGCGTGATGATGTCGGTCAGACGGATACCGAACTTGTCGTTGACCACCACCACCTCGCCTTGCGCAATCAGGCAGCCGTTGACCAGTACATCCATGGGTTCACCGGCCATACCATCCAGTTCGACGATGGAGCCCTGCGCCAATTGCAGCAGATTGCGGATCGCAATCTTGGTGCGCCCCAGCTCTACCGTCAGTTGCACCGGAATATCCAGAATCATGTCCAGATTCTGCGAGATGGCCCCACCGGCAGGCGCAGTACTACCCAACTCCTGAAACAAGCCGGAAGCTGCGTGTACCTGCGGCTGGGTGGCATCGACTTGCGGGGTCTGTTCGGCCTGCTCGGCCAGTGCGGCAGCCCAATCATCCATCACATCATCCGCTGCGCCCTGGGCACCTATTTCTTCAGCCATGTCGACCTTCTCCCGAATCCGTTTCGCCAAGGTCATGCGCCCCGGCCAGTATTTTCTCGACACTCAGGGCATACTTGCCCTCAACCGTGCCGTACTTGCATTCCAGCACCGGAATACCGGCTACATCAGCCACCACATACTCAGGTATTTCCAGCGTAATGACATCGCCTTCCTTCAGGTTCAGCACCTGTCCCAGCGTCACCTGGGTGTGCGCCAGCTCTGCCACCAGTTCAAGCTCGGCCGCCTGAACCTGCCGCGACATCAGGCTGACCCAGCGGTTATCCACTTCGGTACGGTCCGCCTGCATGGTACTGGAAAGTAAATCGCGGATAGGCTCAACCATGGAGTAAGGCAGGCAGACATGAAAATCCCCGCCGCCGGCACCCAGTTCGATATGAAAAGACATCGCCACCACCACCTCGGTTGGCGTGGCAATATTGGCAAACTGGGTATTCATCTCGCTTCTAAGGTAGGTGAACTCCAGCGGATACACCGGCTCCCATGCCTTCTGGTACTCGGCAAAGACCACATCTAGCAGGCGCTGGATAATGCGCTGCTCGGTCGGGGTAAAATCCCGCCCCTCAACCCGGACATGAAAACGCCCATCGCTGCCAAACAGGTTATCGACCACCAAAAACACCAGATCCGGATCAAAAATCAGCAATCCGGTGCCGCGCAAGGGTTTGACGTGCACCAGATTGAGGTTGGTCGGTACCACCAGATTACGGATGAACTCGCTGTATTTTTGCACCCTGACCGGCCCTACCGAGATTTCGGCATTGCGGCGGATGAAGTTGAACAGGCCGATGCGCAAATTGCGGGCAAAGCGCTCGTTGATGATCTCGAGCGTGGGCATGCGCCCGCGTACGATACGCTCCTGCCGGCCGATGTCGTAGCCGCGCACACCGTCGGCATCGCCACTATCGCCATCATCTTCCGCGTCCCCGGTCACCCCGCGCAGCAGGGCATCGACCTCTTCCTGGGACAGGATATCGTCAGCCATCTGCGCTTACTGGTTCTGGATGATAAAGGAAGTAAACACCACGCTATCTACGGGCTCCTGCCCCGGCAGATCGATGGATTCATTCATGATTTTCTTGACCTGGGCCTTGAGCCTGACCTTGCCATCGGCAGATGCCAGCTCATCGGCCGACTTGGATGACAGCAGCAGTATCAAGCCGCTACGAATTTTTGGCATGTATTCAAGCAGTGTCTTTTTGGCTTCCGCATCAATCAATTGCGCCTGCATTTCTACTTGCAGCAAGGCGCCGGTATTCCCGGCCAGATTGACGACGAAAGTATCCATTTTTTCAAAAATGGGCGGACCTTCCGGCTTTTTCTTGGCAGGCTGACTCGTCTGCGTACCATTTCCCGATGCCGCATCCTTGGACAGATAGAGATAAGCGCCCAGGCCGCCAACTGCAACAATCAGGATGATCAGCAGCACGATCACGATCAGCATCAACTTGCTGCCACCGCCCCCTGCCACTTTTTTCTTTTCTTCTGCCATTAATATATGTCTTCCGTGCCGCTATCGATAAGCGAGTATTTTGATTTCGCCTTATTGTCCCAGAAATAGCAGCCGAGTGACCAGTTCGTACTTAAAGAATTTATCAGGCGCGGATGCTGAGTCCGGCGTCACTAGCGTCATCAGACAGACTACCCACAGAAACAACGACCTCCTCATCACCCAAGTCCGGGTGACGACGTGCCTGCTGCTGCTCTTGCTGCTGCTGACGCCCACCATACGACACTTGAGCATCGGTCAGTTGCACGCCGCTTTCGGCCAGCATCGAAGCCAGCCGCGACAGGTTCTGTTCAAGCGCATCGCGCGCCTGCGGCGTCGCCGCCACAAAACTGATCTGCGCCTGATCCTGACTCATTTTCAGCGAAACTTCGATCGGCCCCAGATGGGCAGGATTTAGCTTGATGGTCGCGCCTTCAGCCTTCATCTGGATCAGACCGGCCACCTGCCCGCTCAATTCCTCCCCCCACGCCTTGCCCGATGCCAAAGGCGTATTAACCGCCAACGATATCTGCGGGCTAGCCTGTCCGGCGTCAGCAGCGCGCACAGTCTGCGCCACCAGACTGCCGTCCGGCAAAAACTGCAGCAATTGCCGCTCCTCATGCGGCAACTTCTTGCCGCCTGCCACCTGAGTGGCTGCCAGCATTTCCTGGGTCAAGTCCAGCACTTCATCCACCCCGCCTGCCGCCGTTGAATCCGGCACTTGCGGGCTCACCGCATGCACGGGCAATGCCGCAGGTGCTGCGCCATATAAAAATAGTGCCACGTCGGCCTGCTCACCCTTCTGTGGCTTCAGCGGTTTGCTATCAGGATCGATACCCTCCAGCACGGGCTTGGCCGCTAGTTTGGTCCCCATCTGCAGGCCCAGCAAGCTGGCAAACAAATCGGCAGGCGCCGCAACTTCACCCGCAGAGGGCAAAGAAAAAGCGGACTGGCGGCCAGGCGCTTGCAGCGCCAAGGGATTGATAGTCATCGGGTGACCTCGAAAGAAAAAACGGGCATATTGATTTTTAAAGCAAAATATGTGCCACTCAAGCAAAACTAAAACGGCGAGCCATATTTAACGCACGTTCTGTTCGCGGTACTTGCGCATGGCAAACTCGTCCACCAGCTTTTGCTCCTGCTTGCGCGCCTTCAACGCCAGCTTGGCCGCTTCACGCTCAAGCAAAACCTGATAGGCCTTGAGCTTTTTGCGCTCGGCAAGCCAGGCTTCGCGCGCGAGTAAATAACGCTGCACCGCACGATCGACTTCGCGCTGTTGCGTTTCGCGCGCCCCATCCAGCTTGGCCAGAAAAGCACGAAAATCCAGCCACTGCTCGACCCCCATGCCGGATCCGCCCTGCACCAGCAAGCGGGCACGGTAATCACCGATAAAACCGTCAAGCTGTGCCAGACGCGCTTGCTGCCCTTCTTGTTGTTGCTGCGCGGCACGCATGGCATCAGCCGCCGCATCGACCGTCTGTGTTGCCAGACGTACCAGCAGTTCAAACTGGCTCATGGCCTAGCCTCAGTCGGTGAGGGTCTGCGCCAGTTGCGCAACCGAGGAAGAAAAATCATGGGATTCATGCTGAGGCTGGGTCAAAAAGCCGACCTGAGGCAAATGGCGGCGTATCGCCTCGTCCAGCATCGGGTCGGCACCTTGCACATAAGCCCCCACGCTGATCAGGTCACGACTACGCTGGTAGCGCGAGAATAGCTGCTTGAAACGGCGCGCCTGATCCATATGTTCACGACTCACCACATCGACCATCACCCGCGAAATAGACTGTTCGATATCAATGGCCGGATAGTGGCCGGATTCGGCCAACTCGCGCGACAAGACAAAGTGGCCGTCGAGGATGGCACGCGCCGAGTCGGCAATCGGATCCTGCTGATCGTCGCCCTCGGACAGGACGGTATAAAACGCGGTGATAGAACCGCCCCCCTCGATGCCATTACCGGCTCGCTCGATCAGCTGCGGCAGTTTGGCAAACACGGAGGGCGGATAACCACGCGTCACGGGCGGCTCGCCGATAGCCAGGGCAATCTCGCGCTGCGCCATCGCGTAACGCGTCACCGAGTCCATCAGCAACAATACATCCTTGCCTTCCGAGCGAAAATGCTCGGCCAGGGCCGTGGCATAGGCAGCACCATGCAAACGCATCAAGGGCGGCACATCGGCAGGCGCAGCCACTACCACCGCACGCCCTACGCCCTCGTCCCCCAGAATATTTTCGATGAAATCCTTAACCTCGCGCCCCCGCTCGCCGATCAGGCCGACGACAACCACATCCGCCCGGGTAAAGCGCGCCATCATCCCCAGCAGTACCGATTTACCAACGCCAGACCCGGCGAACAGCCCCAGACGCTGGCCGCGCCCGACGGTCAGCAAGCCATTGATGGCTCGCACCCCAACATCCAGCACATCGCGTACCGGTGTACGCTGCAGCGGATTCAGCGGTTGACTGTATAGCGGCGCCCATGCGTCTGGGGCTATCGGCCCCTTGCCATCCAGTGGACGCCCCAACGCGTCCAGCACCCGCCCTACCAAGCCCATACCGACCGGCACCTGCCGGCCCTGAGCGCTACTGGCTTGCACCCGCATCGCACTTTGCCCGAAGACAGGCGGAAATACGGCGCGCAAAGGCTCAACCAGCGCGCCGGGCAACAAACCGTGAATATTGGAGACCGGCATCAGGTATAGAGACTCGCCGGAAAAACCGACGACTTCCGCTTCAACCGTATGACCGTCACCGAGATGGATCAGACAGGCGCTTCCTACCGGCTGCTTGATCCCCACCGCTTCCATGACCAAACCCGTGACACGGGTCAGATAGCCCTGCTCCCGCCATAAAGACGGCGCATCGGCGAGGGCCTGACTGCAGGCCTGCAGGTAAGTACGCTGCTGCGCTAGCCAGTCACTCATTCACCGCACCGGCAAGCGACAAACCCAAAGCCGTACGCAGTGCAGCCTGTCGCGTTTCCAGCAGCATATCGAAGCGGGTCTGTCCGGTTTCGATGATGCACCCCCCGCGACTGACAAGCGGGTCGCGCTGCCATTTGATATGGCTATTCGGGTACTCGTCGCGTAAAAAATGCTCGAGTATTGCGGCATCATCCGGATGCACCTGCACCTGTAACTGTGCAAGCTCACCCTTCACCTTGGCCAAGGCCTCGCGTACAACAACAAGCAGTGCTTGCGGTTCACAGACAAAGTGGCTTTGCGCCAGGCGTTCGCCGCATTCGACGGCCAGCCTCAGCAGTGCCGGCGACAAGCCGGCTTCAATCTCGGACAAGCGTCCGGAAAATGCACGCAGCAGCGCGTCCAGCGGCGCCCAAGCCTGCTCAAACTGTGCGCCGGCTTCCGCCTGCCCCAAAGCCAAACCTTCCGCATGCCCCTCGGCCAGGCCTTCGGCAAAACCGGCATCATGCCCGGCCTGCCAGCCCTCCTGATGGATCGCTTCTAGCTCGGCCGCCGTCGGGTAACCCATGGCGGCATCCGCCGTCAGGTCGCCGGCTACAATCGCCCCTTGCTTATCGCCTGCATCGCCGTTAGCGGGCAACATGCCTGCTAACGGTACACTGGCACTGGCCGAGGCAATCACCGAGTCCAGCAAGTCGCGGGTGGCACTCGCATCATCGGCGCCGACACTGGCGCTTGCGGATGGCAACTGCGCAGCAACAAGCCCGGAGGCTGGTTCAGGCGCAAGGCGAGCGGGACTCCCCAAGGCACCGGGTTGCCAGCTTCGCCAGGCGCCCAGCGTTTCGGCCGGAATGATAGGATTATTCGACAAGGCCTTCGTCCCCACCCTTGCTTGCCAGCACAATCTGGCCTTCGTCGGCTAGTTTGCGCACAATTTTAAGGATTTCTTTCTGCTCGGCCTCGACTTCGGACAATTTGACCGGGCCTTTGGATTCGAGATCGTCGCGCAACATTTCAGCTGCACGCTGCGACATATTCTTGAAAATCTTTTCGCGCACCTCGGGACTGGTTCCTTTGAGCGCCAGCACCAATGAATCGGACTGCACCTCGCGCAAGATGGTCTGGATCGCCCGGTCATCGATGTCCAGTATATTTTCGAAGACAAACATCTTGTCCTGAATGCGCTGTGCCAGATCCGGATCATACTCACGGATATAACCCAGCGCCGACGCTTCAACATTTGAGCCCAGAAAGTTCAGGATATCCGCCGTCAAGCCGATGCCGCCAGCGGCACTCTTCTTGATGCGATCCGAACCGGACAATAACTGGGTCAGTACCTCGTTCAACTCGCGCAAGGCCTGTGGTTGAACGCCGTCCAGCGTCGCAGTACGGATCAGCACCTCGTTGCGGACACGCTCGGGGAAGTTGGACAAAATACCACTGGACTGATCGGGCTCAAGGTGAACCAGAATGGTCGCAATAATCTGTGGATGCTCGTTGCGTATCATATCGGCAGCCGAACTGGCATCCATCCACTTCAGGCTCTCGATACCGCTGTGATCATTGCCCTGAGTGATTTTATCCAGCAGGTTAGCCGCCTTGTCCGGCCCCAAGGCCTCGATCAGCACATTACGCAGATACTCGTCGGTCGAGCCGATACTGGCACGCACGCCACACTCTTCGCGAAATTGGCCGACGACTTTTTCGATCTCGTCATGATTGACATTATTTACTGCCGCCATGGTCAGGCTCAGCTTTTGCACTTCTTTCGGCCCGAGGTATTTGAATATCTCGATCGCCTCAGCCTGCCCCAGACTGAACAGCAGCACCGCGCTGCGACGGATTCCGGCATCACTCATCGTCGCTGATCCATTCCTTGATAATCTGTGCCGCCATACGCGGGTCAGTCCTCACTAGTTCGCGTGCAGCCTGCAAATTGGCCTCGTAATCGAGACGCTGCTGTTCACGCGGGCTCAGACTACTTGCGCGGCCAGTCCCCCGTTCGTCATCATCGTCGTCGCCAGCTACAGCCAGCAAGGCGCCAGTACGGCCTGCCGGCGCAAGAACAGCATCACCCCCGGCAGACAGTGGCGGATCGGCGCGCAGGACTTGACGCATGATGGGCCGCACCACACCGAACATCAAATACAGCAGGGCCAATGTCAGCAAGGCATATTTAACGAGATCGCCACTATTGTTCCCGACATAGTCCAGCACCTTGTCCTGCACCGAAACCGGCATTACTGCATCGGCAAAAGCAGCATTCACCACATTGACCGAGTCACCGCGTTCGGTGTTGTAGCCTATGGCTTCGCGCACCAGGTTATTGATCTGCTCAACCTCTTTGGCCGTCAGGGCCGTGGGTTTGACTTGACCATCCTTGTCCGGCACCAGCTTGAAGTTGACGACCACCGCCGCCGACAGGCGTTTGATCGACCCCTTGGGTTGCTTGGTGTGCTGTATGGTCTTATCGACTTCGTAATTGGTAGTGATGTCCCGGCGCACCGCACCAGCCGGCGTAAGCGGCTGGCCGGATAGTGTCACCGTACCCGGTGCGGCACCGGGTGGCAGCGTCAATGGCGCCGAAGCCGCCGAGGGCGGCTGGTTGGACAGGGCACCGGGGACACCAGATGGCGTCCCCATACCGCCCCCTAGCGACTCGCTGATTTGCTGACTGCGGGTGGCTGACGGATTGGGCGAGGAGTTGGGCCTATAGGTTTCCGAGGTCTGCTCGACCTCGGAGAAATCGATCTGGGCCGTCACTTGTGCATGCGCATTTTGCTTGCCGAAGATGGGCTCGAGTATGGCTTCGATACGGCGGGCGTAATCCTGCTCAATCTGGCGTACAAACGACAACTGCCGCTGATCGAGGCCCGAGGCATTATTGGCATCGGTCGAGCCGGATAGCAGATTGCCTTCCTGATCAACAATGGAGATATTTTTTAGCGGCAGATTGGGAACGGAACTGGATACCAGATGCATGATGCCGGCAGTTTGCGCCGCGTCCATCAAGCGCCCTGGGCGCAAAGTAAGCATGACAGACGCGGTAGGCAATTGCTGCTCGCGCACAAATACACTTTGCTTGGGCGTAGCCAGATGCACGCGCGCCGACTCCACCGAGGCAATACTTTCTATGGTACGCGTCAGTTCACCCTCGATCGCACGCTGGTAATTGACTTGCTCTGAAAACTGGCTAATGCCGAATTTCTGGTTGTCCATCAACTCGAAACCGGTGCCACCGGTCTTGGGCAAACCTTGAGCCGCCAGCTTGAGGCGTACATCGTATACCTTGTCGGCAGGCACACTGATCACCCCGCCCGCCCCCAATTGGTAAGGAATATTCATCTGCTGCAGGGAAGCGGAGATCTGGCCGCCGTCACGGTCAGACAAACCGGAAAACAGGATGCGCTGCGCAGGCTCGCGATTAAACACCAGCAAGCCGGCAACGATAGACAAGACCGCAGCCAATGCGGCGAAAAACAATAATTTCTTGTTATTGGGCAGCGCCTTGAAGCGCCCCAGCGCTTCGTTTGCCCGGTTTTTCCAGGCTGGTGCTGCTTGATCGACCAGTTCAGCCATACAGTGGTTTCGCTATGCGCCTGCCACTGGCGGCTGATGCGGGCCGCAAGCGTCAGACTTGAGTGTTCATGATTTCCTGGTAGGCCGACACCAGTTTATTACGGGCCTGTACCATAGTCTGGAATGACAGGCTGGCTTTCTGCATGGACACCATCACATCCTGCACATTTACGCCCTCGTCACCCAGCTCGAAGCTTTTTTGTAAGTCTTGCGATGCTTGCTGCGCGCTATTGACCTGTTCCAGCGTCGATTTGAGCACATCGCCAAACTCGACAGCACCCGGCTGTTGCGCTGCATTGGCGGTTTGTCCACCGGCCAGAGCCGACATGGCCCTGAGCTCGCCCAAGAGCTGATTGATTCCCTGCGTCGACATAGCTAATTACCTTTGCGAACTACTCCGATTCCTCGCGATAGCGTTGCAGCTTATAACGCAAGGTCCGCTCACTCATACCCAGCTTCTGGGCCGCCAGCTTTCTGACACCGCCTAACTGGGACAGCGTTTCCAATATATGGCGCTTTTCCATAGTCTTCATATCGGTGTCTTCGCCAGACGCAGGCGGGAGGGTATTCACGGGCTGGAAATCATCGTCCAGCATCAGGTCAGCGGCAGAAACCTCCTGCACTACGGCAAGAATTGCCGCTCTTTGCATCACGTTTTCCAGCTCGCGAATGTTACCTTCCCAGCCATAGGCAGTCAAATCACGCTCAGCTTCACGCGAGAGCGTCAAATGCTGCCGGCCACAAGCATCCCCGTATTTACTAAGCAGCATCCGTGCCAGCGGCAGCACATCCTCGCTCCGCTCCGCCAGTGATGGGACACGCAAAGGAAAAACATTCAAACGGAAATAAAGATCTTCTCGAAAGTTTCCCGCCGCCACTTCCGCCGCCACATCACGATTACTGGTCGCCAGTACCCGGATATCCAGCTTGATGGTACGGGTGCTGCCTACCCGCTCCAACTCGCGCTCCTGCAGGACACGCAATAGCTTAACCTGCAGGGCCAGCGGCATTTCGGTCACTTCATCCAGCAGCAAAGTACCGCCTTGCGCCTGCTCGAACTTGCCGGCCAGCGCGCCGTGCGCACCGGTAAAGGCGCCCTTCTCATGCCCGAACAAGGTGGATTCCAGCAGGTTTTCCGGAATCGCGGCGCAGTTAACCGCAATAAACGGCCCCTCACTACGGCGTGAATTACGGTGCATAAAGCGCGCCAACACTTCTTTACCGGCCCCGCTGGGGCCGGAAATAAGCACCGTCGCATCCGATGGTGCAACCCGGCGCGCAATAGCCAGCAACTGCAGCATGGCAGGCGATTCGGCAATCACGCCATCCAGTGCTGCCACCGGCTCCGGCAGCAGGTATTTCTCCACCTCGGCCAATAAAGCCCTGGGCTCAAACGGCTTGAGTAGATAGTGGGCCGCACCAGCACGCAACAGATCAATCGCCCGTTCGATCACGCCATACGCCGTCATCAGGATAAAGGGAATACCGGGGTAGCGCCCCGACAACTCGGCAAACAGGGCATAGCCATCCATAGGCGCCATTTGCGCATCGGACACCACCAGACCGACCGGCTCGCTTTGCATGATATCCAGTGCCGCAGCACCATCAGCAGCCTCAAGCACGGCATAGCCTGCCAGTAGCAGCGTGTCGATGATGGCCTCTCTCAGATCGGCATCGTCCTCAACCACCAAAACAGGTAAATAATTCATCAGGTACACGATCGTAAATTGATGCGCTGCCGGCACAGGGCCGTCAGGCGCGCGGGAATATCGACAAGGGGTAGCACTTCATGGGCAGCACCGCGCAAAATGGCCTCGCGCGGCATACCGAATACCACACAGCTTTTCTCATCCTGTGCCAGATTATGCGCACCCGCCTGTTTAAGCTCCACCATCCCCTCGGCGCCATCCCGCCCCATCCCAGTCAGGATCACGGCGATACAGTTGCGCCCGGCCACATTGGCGGCAGCTCGAAACATCACATCTACCGAAGGACGGTGCCGGTTAACCGGTGGCCCTTGGTTGAGACTGACCACATAACCGCCAGCCGGCGTCAGGCGCAGCAAAAGGTGAGAGTGCCCCGGCGCGATATAGGCCGTTCCAGACTGCAAGGTTTCACCCTCTACCGCCTCTTTCACCCGGATAACACACAGGCTGTCCAGACGCTCGGCAAACGAGCGGGTAAACATCTCGGGCATATGCTGCGAAATAATCACCGGCGGTGTATCGGGCAGCAAAGCCGCGAGTATCACGCGCAAAGCCTCGGTACCGCCGGTAGACGAACCCATGGCAATCAGCAGGCCCTTGCCTTGTGCGCGCCCCTGCTGACGCGAAAGCACGGCATCGGCACTCAGACTGGGAGTCACCTCTAGCGTGGCGACGGCACGAACAGGCTTGGCTTTATCATCAGGCGGTTTCTGCATCATCCGGGGCTACAGTTCATTGATGAAAGCCAGCTCTTTTAGCGACTTCAGCTCGTCGCGCAAGGCTGCCGCTTTTTCAAACTCGAGATTGCGCGCAGCGGCCAGCATCTCCTTTTCCAGGCGCTTGATTTCACGCGCCAGCGTTTTCTCATCCATCATTGCCACTCTGGCCTCATCGACCAGATGCTGCTTGCTAGCGGCATTGGAATAGACCCCATCAATCAGGTCCTTGATTTTTTTCTCGACCCCCTTGGGGGTAATGCCGTGCTCCAGATTGAATGCCGCTTGCTTGATGCGGCGACGCTCAGTCTCTTCCATTGCACGGCGCATACTGTCGGTAATACGGTCTGCGTACAAAATCGCCCGGCCGTGCAAATTGCGCGCGGCCCGGCCTATGGTCTGAATCAGGGAACGCTCGGAACGCAAAAAACCTTCTTTATCCGCATCCAGAATCCCGACCAGACTCACCTCGGGAATATCCAGCCCTTCACGCAGCAGGTTGATGCCGACCAGGACATCGAACATCCCCAGACGCAAATCACGCAGAATCTCCACCCGCTCGACAGTATCGATATCGCTATGCAGATAGCGCACCTTGACACCATGCTCGGTGTAGTAATCGGTCAACTGCTCTGCCATACGCTTGGTCAGGGTCGTGACCAGTACCCGCTCGTTTTTGGCAACACGGATATTGATCTCCGACAGCAGGTCATCCACCTGGGTCGCGACCGGACGTACCTCGATCTCGGGGTCAACCAAACCGGTGGGGCGCACCACCTGCTCCACCACTTGTCCGGTATGCTCTTTTTCATAGACCGAGGGTGTCGCCGATACGAACACGGTCTGCGGCATCAGTCGCTCGAACTCGGGAAACTTGAGCGGCCGGTTATCCAGCGCCGATGGCAAACGAAAACCGTATTCGATCAGATTGGACTTACGCGCCGCATCCCCCTTGTACATGGCACCGATTTGCGGAATGGTGACGTGACTCTCGTCGATAAACATCAGTGCATTTTTAGGCAAATAGTCGATCAGGGTCGGCGGCGCTTCCCCCGTCCCCCGCCCGGAAAACAGGCGTGAATAGTTTTCGATCCCTTTACAGAAGCCCATTTCGTAAAGCATCTCCAGATCGAAACGGGTGCGCTGCTCGATACGCTGCGCCTCAACCAACTTGCCCTCTTGCTGGTACCACGCCACCCGTTCGGCAAGCTCCAGCTTGATTTTCTCGCAGGCAGCCAAGACCTTTTCGCGCGGCGTCACATAGTGACTGGATGGAAATACGGTATAACGCCCGACCCGCTGCCGTGTCACACCAGTCAAAGGATCAAACAGGGTTAGCGTTTCCAGTTCGTCATCGAACAAGGACACCCGCAGCGCTAGCTCAGCCGACTCTGCCGGGAAAATATCAATCACATCGCCACGCACCCGGAAGCTACCGCGCGAAAAATCGACATCATTGCGCTCGTATTGCATCGTCACCAAGCGGGCGATAATCTCGCGCTGCGCCAACTGCTCGCCTTCTTTCAGGTGCAAGATCATCTGGTGGTAGGACGAAGGATCACCAATCCCGTAGATCGCCGACACCGTGGCAATAATGATGCAATCGGGCCGCTCGAGTATGCTTTTGGTCGCCGACAAGCGCATCTGCTCGATATGCTCGTTAATGCTGGAGTCTTTCTCGATAAACAGGTCGCGACTGGGAACGTAGGCTTCGGGCTGGTAATAGTCGTAGTAGGAAACGAAGTACTCGACTGCGTTTTCCGGGAAGAATTCGCGCATTTCGCTGTACAGCTGCGCGGCCAGCGTTTTGTTATGCGCCATAATAATGGCCGCACGCCCGGTGCGTGCAATCACATTGGCCATGGTGAACGTCTTGCCCGAACCGGTCACCCCGAGCAGGGTCTGGTAGGACAGTCCGTCAGTCAAACCCTCTTCCAACGCATTGATTGCGCCAGGCTGATCACCCGCAGGCTCAAAACTCTGGTGCAGGCGAAATGGGCTACCCGGAAAGCTAACGACCATGGTACAAATATCCGTTTGGATAAACCCCCGTAAAAACAGCGACATTCGGGAGTTTTTTGTTTAAAATCGCGGCAATATACCCTAATTAATCAGACACCCACACACGGAGTTTACGGGATGCTGAGAATCATCACAGCCTTGACGGCAGGCCTGCTTGCCCTGCCCCCTATGGTCTACGCGGCTCAACCAGTGTACCACCTTGCTGCCTTCCAGCAGAGTGCCCCGCAACTCAGCTCCAATGCTGTCCTGGTACTCAACACCAGTACCGGCGAAGCCTTGTACCAGAAAAATGCCGGCATGCGCACACCGATTGCCTCCATTACCAAGCTGATGACGGCGATGGTCATGCTGGATGCAGCTCAGCCTCTGGACGAGATGCTGACCATCTCAAACGCCGAAATAGACCGGCTGAAAAACACCAGTTCACGCCTTGCTGTCGGCACTACGCTATCGCGGCGCGAGATGTTGCTGTTGGCGCTGATGTCGTCGGAAAACCGCGCCTCGCATGTCTTGTCGCGTTACTACCCGGGCGGCACCCAAGCCTTTATCGCACGCATGAATAGCAAGGCGCGCGCGCTGGGCATGAACAATACCGTATTCTATGACCCGACCGGACTGGATATGCGCAATAGTTCGACAGCGCAGGATCTGGCTCGCATGGTGCGTGCGGCGCATGGCTACCCGCTGATCCGTCAATTCAGCACCTCGACCGAACATGATACCGTGGCCCGCGCCGGGCGCATGCTGCACTACAAAAACAGCAATTCACTGGTACGCGAGGGTGAATGGGAGATTGGCCTGTCCAAGACCGGCTATATCCAGGAAGCCGGACGCTGCCTGGTCATGTACGCCACCGTTGGCGGCCAGCAACTCGTGATTGTGCTGCTGGATGCTAATGCCAGCAATGCCCGCACCAATGATGCCAAAAACATCCGCACCTGGCTGGAAGCGCAACCTGGACATTGGCTGGCGGGTTAAGACTCGGGACTCGGGACTCGGGACTCGGGACTCGGGACTCGGGACTCGGGACTCGGGACTCGGGACTCGGGACTCGGGACTCGGGACTCGGGACTCGGGACTCGGGACTCGGGACT